>JBFGPT010000285.1:0-2931 GCA_041564575.1 Gammaproteobacteria bacterium
CCTTGTCGGCCGGAAGGTGTGCGAGCAGTTCCCGCACCTTGCCGACAAAACCCGGGTCCACCTGCCAGGTCGGCGCTTCCATCCATGGAATATTGACGGCGTTGAGCGGATGACCGACGTATTCAAACTCCATGCTGGTGCGAACATCAAGCAGGATCGACGCGGGATCGGTCTGGATAATCTCCCAGGCCTCCGGTGGATTGACTTCATTGACGGCGTATTCTGTCATCGGGTGCTTCCTGTGGTTGCTAGCGGGCCGGTATGAATTACAGATATGAAAACTAGCCTGTTTGCGTCAGAAAATAAACCGGCCCGCCGGTCTTTTTTGAAACCTTCAGCGTGCTCAGGGTATACAGCGGATCAGCGGATTTTGCCTTATATATAATATAGTCGATATATATTGATTCTTTTATGTATTGGGATATCATGTGGCTCAAACCACTGATATGGAGCCGCTATGCCCGGGCTGCCCCTGAACCAGACGCACGACATTGAAAACGAGCTGTTGCCGCTGGACGAGTTGCGGCAGGCGGCCGAGTGCCTCAAGTGTATCGCCCACCCGTACCGTTTGCGCATCATCGAAATCCTGCTGCGGGGGGAATATACCGTTGATACCATCGCCCGCCTGTGCGCCCTGACCCAGCCCGCGACCAGTGGACACCTGCGACTCATGGAAGGCAAGGGCCTGCTCGCCAGCGAACGGCGTGGCCGCATGGTGTATTACTCTGTCTGCGAGCCGAAACTCGCGGGCATCATCAAGTGCATCCGGCAGCGTTACGAGTAACCGCCGGGTGGCGCTTGCCCGCGCTTGATCGTTTGATCCTGAAACGATAACTTCCGTGTAAACTATGCCGGGTTCGCGGCTCGCGGGCCCGGCGGGTCTGTCATGACGATGTGTCACGTCGGCATCCAATGAGAACAATACTGACAGGAGAATTACTATGCCTATGGATGACCATGATGGTGTCATCTGGCTGGACGGAGAGTTTGTGCCCTGGCGCGAGGCCCGGATTCACGTCCTGACGCATACCCTGCATTACGGCATGGGCGCCTTCGAGGGCGTGCGTGCCTATGAAACCGGTTCCCGGACGGCCATCTTCCGGCTGCAGGATCACACCGAGCGCCTGTTCCGCTCCCTGCATATTCTGCGTATGAACATGCCCTGGGACCGTGACGCAATCAACCAGGCCTGTATCGAGGTGTTAAGGAAGAACAACCTGAAGTCCGCCTACCTCAGGCCCATGTGTTTCTACGGGTCCGAAGGCATGGGCCTGCGCGCGGACAATCTCAAGGTGCATGCTATGGTTGCCGCCTGGCCCTGGGGCTCCTACCTTGGCAGCGAGGGCCTTGAGAAGGGTATCCGCATCAAGACCTCGTCGTTTACGCGCCACCATGTCAACATCACCATGTGCAAGGCCAAGGCCAACGGTAATTACATGAATTCGATGCTGGCCCTGCAGGAGGCGCTGGACTGCGGTTACGACGAGGCCCTGTTACTGGACAACGAGGGATACGTGGCCGAGGGCAGCGGCGAGAATATTTTCATCGTGCGTAACGGCAAAATCTATACACCGGACCTGACCTCGGCGCTGGAAGGCATTACACGCGACACCATCATGCAACTGGCGGCCGCTTGTGAATTCCCGGTGGTGGAAAAAAGACTGACACGTGATGAGGTCTATATCGCCGACGAGGCCTTTTTCACCGGCACGGCGGCCGAAGTCACGCCGATACGGGAGCTGGACGGCCGCGTAATTGGCAACGGCGGACGCGGCCCGGTCACCGGCAAACTGCAGGCCCTGTATTTTGATACCGTGCAGGGCCGGCATACCGTCAACGATGGCTGGTTGAATTATGTCTGAGCATCCAACCGAT
This sequence comes from Gammaproteobacteria bacterium, assembly GCA_041564575.1. Taxonomy (GTDB): domain Bacteria; phylum Pseudomonadota; class Gammaproteobacteria; order Eutrophobiales; family Eutrophobiaceae; genus UBA4486. The sequence goes on from JBFGPT010000285.1 coordinate 1,876, forward strand.
ACCGTCGCGGCGCCCGCCGCCGAGACACACTGTCGCGTGAGCCGGGCGCAGCTGCCGCTGCATTGCCCGACCGACCAGATGAGCCTGTGGAATTCGCATCCCAGGGTTTACCTGCCGATCGAGGAAAGCGGCGAGGCCACCTGCCCCTATTGCGGCGCCGTCTATACCCTGAGTGAACAGGGAGAGTCTTGAGCGATCCGCGACCGATCATCGTATGGCGTTATACAGACGGCAAGCCGGGTCATGAAAAACAGACGGCCGGATTATTACAGGCCCTGCAAACCCTGCACGCTTGCGAGGTTTTTTCCATCAAGCCGCATCCCGCGCGGCACTGCCTGGCGAGCCTGCTGAGACACAGGCCGCCGGCGCTGCCGTCTGTCTCTATGCCGGACCTGGCCATCGGCGCCGGGCGTGCAACACAGTTATCGCTGATCACCGCTGCCAGGACCAGTGGCGCGGTGTCGGTCGTCCTCATGAACCCGGCCTACCCGAGACGCTGTTTTGACCTGTGCCTGATCCCGCGGCACGACGGCATAAGCGCCGATGATCATGTTGTCCTGACCGAGGGCCCGATCACCACGCTGCGACATGCGAAGGACAAAGAGATGCGGGCGGGCCTGATTCTGCTGGGCGGCCCGTCCCCGCATTTCGACTGGGATGAGACGCACATCCTGCAACAGGTCGCCTCCATTATCGCGAGTACGCCACAGCTTGAATGGTGTATCGCCGATTCACGCAGGACGCCGTCCTCGACATCGGCAAAACTCGCCGCCTTGCAATCTGGTAAGATTTCATACATGCCGCATGACCGCTGCGCTCCCGGCTGGCTGGACAGCGCGTTATCACGCTGCACCAGCGCCTGGGTCAGCGGCGACAGCGTATCAATGGTGTATGAGGCCGTAAGTGCCGGATGCCGCACCGGTATCATTGAACCGGGCCTGCCGCGCAGTGCCAAGATCCGGCGATCCCTGGACAGCCTGATGAAAGAAAACCGTGTCACAAGTTTCAACGCCTGGCAGGCGTCCGCCACCTTGCCGCTTAATGACAAGGTCCTCG
>JBFGPT010000286.1:0-2930 GCA_041564575.1 Gammaproteobacteria bacterium
ATATGGATTCCGTGCCGATGGTTGTGCTTTCGGGGCAGGTGCCTACCAAACTAATCGGTAACGATGCATTCCAGGAAGTGGACTCCGTCGGGATTACGCGGCCTTGTGTAAAGCATAATTTTCTGGTCAAGGATGTGCGCGATCTGGCCGCGACCATCAAGCGCGCCTTTTACGTGGCCACCAGCGGGCGGCCCGGTCCCGTGGTCGTGGATATCCCCAAGGACATCACCGCTGATCGTTGTGAGTATGAATATCCTGACAAGGTCGAGATGCGATCCTACAAGCCGGTGACCCGGGGTCACCCCGGCCAGATCAAGAAGGCCGCGAAGATGATCCTGTCGGCCAGGCGGCCGATGATATACAGCGGTGGCGGTGTTATCCTCGGTGAAGCCAGCGAGGAACTCACCGATTTCACCCGCATGCTGGGTTATCCCATCACCAATACCCTGATGGGTCTCGGCGCTTATCCCGCCTCGGACCAGCAGTTCGTCGGTATGCTCGGTATGCACGGTACTTATGAGGCAAACATGGCCATGCATCACTGCGATGTCCTGGTAGCCATCGGTGCGCGTTTTGACGACCGCGTAACCGGCGACCTGGAAAAATTCTGTCCGGAATCCAGTATCGTTCACATCGATGTTGATCCTTCCTCGATTTCGAAAAATGTCCCGGTCGATGTGCCGATCGTCGGTGACGTCAAGTCGGTTCTGAAGGACCTTAACGCAGCGATCAAGGATCTGAAGGACAAGCCGGATGCCGGTGCGCTCAAGCGCTGGTGGAAACAGATCGATGAGTGGAAAAAAATTGATTGCCTGAAATACGAAAAAACCGACAAGGTCATCAAGCCGCAGTACGTTATCGAGACCCTGCACAAGGTCACCAACGGTGACGCCTTCGTGGCATCGGACGTCGGCCAGCACCAGATGTGGGCCGCGCAGTACTACGGCTTCGACAAGCCGCGCCGCTGGATCAACTCCGGCGGCCTGGGCACCATGGGTTTCGGTCTGCCGGCCGCGATGGGCGTTAAACTTGCGCACCGTGACGCAACCGTGGCCTGTGTTACCGGCGAGGCCAGCCTGGTCATGTGCCTGCAGGAACTGTCCACCTGCCTGCAATATGACCTGCCGGTGCTCATTGTTAATCTGAACAATCGTTACATGGGCATGGTTCGCCAATGGCAGGAGTTTTTCTACGACAGCCGATATTCACACTCTTACATGGATGCGCTGCCGGATTTCGTCAAGCTTGCCGAGGCCTATGGCCATGTCGGTATGCGTATTGAAAATCCCGGGGACGTCGAATCAGCGTTGCAAGAAGCCCTGAACGTCAAGGACCGCGTTGTACTGATGGACTTCATTACCGATCAGACCGAAAACGTATATCCAATGATAGCTTCCGGCAAGGGGCATAATGAAATGCATCTCGCGCCGGAAAGGGAACTCGCCTGAGACAATGCGCCACATACTTTCTTTGCTTCTGGAAAACGAAGCCGGTTCCCTGTCACGGGTTGCCGGCCTGTTTTCCGCACGTGCCTACAACATCGAGTCATTAACGGTCGCACCGACCGAAGATCCCACCGTTTCCAGGCTGACCCTGGTGACCAGCGGATCTGACGAGATCATCGAACAAATCACCAAGCAGGTGAACAAGCTGGTCGACGTCATCAAGGTCGTTGACCTGAGCGAAAGCCAGCACATCGAGCGTGAGTTGATGCTGATCAAGCTGGAGGCAAAGGGCGACGGCCGTGAGGAAGTCAAACGCATGGTCGATATTTTCCGCGGGCGTATCATCGATGTTACGGAAAAGACCTACACTATCGAGATGACCGGTGACGGAGAAAAACTGGATGCGTTTATCAATGCGCTGGACAACAAGATAATTCTTGAGGTGGTGCGTTCCGGTGTTTCGGGCATCGCGCGTGGCGGCAAGGCCATGTGACTTTTTTACAGATTCAAATTTATTTTTCGAGAGCCAGACAAAATGAACATTTATTATGACAAAGATGCTGACCTGTCCCTTATCAAGGGCAAGCAGGTCGCCATTATCGGGTACGGGTCGCAGGGCCATGCCCATGCCAATAATCTGAAAGACTCCGGCGTGAAGGTCTGCGTCGGTTTGCGCGAAGGTTCGGCTTCAGCCAAAAAGGCGGCGGCCGCCGGGATCGATGTCAAATCCATTGAAGATGCCGTTGCCTGGGCCGATGTCGTCATGGTGCTGGCGCCCGACGAGCATCAATCGGCGTTATACAAGCAAAAAATCCTGCCAAACATGAAACAGGGCGCGGCACTGGCCTTCGCGCACGGTTTCAATATTCACTTCCAGCAGATTGAACCCCGTGCCGATATGGACGTGATCATGATCGCACCCAAGGGACCGGGCCACCTGGTGCGTTCCACCTATACGCAGGGTGGCGGCGTGCCCTCACTGATCGCGGTACATCAGGATGCCTCCGGTCAGGCCAAGGAAGTGGCGTTGTCCTATGCCTCCGCCAATGGCGGCGGGCGTGCCGGTATCATCGAAACCAACTTCCGGGAAGAAACGGAAACCGATTTGTTTGGCGAACAGTCGGTCCTGTGCGGCGGCATCACCGCCTTGATCCAGAGCGGTTTCGAAACGCTGGTAGAGGCCGGTTATGCGCCGGAGATGGCTTATTTCGAATGCCTGCACGAAACCAAGCTGATCGTCGACCTGATCTACGAGGGCGGAATCGCGAACATGCGTTACTCTATTTCCAACACGGCGGAGTACGGTGATATGACCCGTGGTCCACGCGTAATTAACGAGGAATCGCGCAAGGCCATGCGCGAGATACTGCGGGAAATCCAGACCGGGCAGTTTGCGAAGGAGTTTATCCTCGAGAATCAGAGTGGTGCGCCATCGATGAAGGCCATGCGCAGGATCACCGCCGAACACCCGATTGAGCAGGTGGG
>JBFGPT010000287.1:0-2894 GCA_041564575.1 Gammaproteobacteria bacterium
AGCTGCGATTATAAATGAGGCCGGAATTTGGAGCGGGGTGAACCGGATCAGAAAATGATACTTAACGTATCATTTTCCCGGTGAACGGGCTGCCACGGATGGCAGCCCTGGAGAGCGCTACAGGGAAGTATCCTGTTTCTGAAGCCGGGATGACCCGCGGTATCGATTCGGCACGGACAACTTGCGACCCCATCAAATAATCCGTCGCGAGTTCGCCCGGCAGGCAATTTCAGAAATTTTGGAATTTCAGGATTAAATTGGAGCGGGAAACGAGACTCGAACTCGCGACCCCAACCTTGGCAAGGTTGTGCTCTACCAACTGAGCTATTCCCGCTTTGTTTGATGTTACAGCTTCTGTAACCGCACTGGTTTACTCTCCATGGTCACTAAGCGCGGCCGTCCAGGCCTTGCTAAGTGACACAGCCTCGGACATCCTGTCCTCGTCGTTCGCCGGGGAAAAGACATGTTAAATGTCTTTTCCTTAATTCCGGCTCACCTGAGCTATTCCCGCTTTGAATAATAATCGGACAAGCCGCGCTATTTTAGCGGCGAGCGTAGGGGTGTCAACTACCCGGCGACAATATTTCAGCCAATCCCCTGTTTATTCTCGTAATTTGGGCCAGGCGCTCTGCAGGTACTCGAACATCGACCAGAGGGTCAGAACCGCAGCGATATACAACAGGATCATGCCGATCAGGTATGTCGGGATGAAGAAATAGGTTTTTTCCAGTATCAGCAGTATGAGCGCCAGCATCTGCCCGGTGGTCTTGAATTTTCCCAGGTTCGATACGGCCACCTTGCTGCGCGCCCCGAGTTCCGCCATCCACTCGCGCAGGGCCGATACGGTGATCTCCCGGCCGATGATCACGGCCGCCGGCAGGGCCAGCCACGGGCTGGGATGCCGTTCCACCAGCAACACCAGCACTACCGCGACCATCAGCTTGTCGGCGACCGGGTCGAGGAAGGCGCCGAGTCTGGAGGTCTGGCCCAGCTTGCGGGCGATATAACCATCCAGCAAATCGGTCAGGGCCGCGACGATAAATATCAGGCAGGCGTAGACATTCGCCAGACGGATGTCCAGGTAAAACACGATCACGAATACCGGGATCAGGGCGATACGCAATATGGTCAGGGTGTTCGGAATATTGATCATGAATCGTGCAAGCTGTCGTAAATTTTCTGTGCCAGTTGCCGGTTGATGCCCGGAACCCCCGCCAGGTCCGCTACCCCGGCCCGCTTGACGCCCTGCAGTCCACCGAAATGTTGTAACAGTCCCTGGCGCCGTTTGCTGCCAACGCCGGGAATGTCTTCCAGTACCGAACGGGTCGCCTTTTTCTTGCGGCGCAAGCGGTGCCCGGTGATGGCAAACCGGTGTGCCTCGTCGCGGACTTGCTGAACCAGGTGCAGGGCCGGCGAATCGTGCGGCAGCTGAATCGTAGCACGATCATCGGCCAGGATTAATTTTTCCTGGCCAGCCTTGCGTGCTTGTCCCTTGGCCACACCGACGATACGGATATGATCGAGTTGCAGTTCCAGCATGACTTCATGCGCACGCCGGGCCTGGCCCTTGCCGCCGTCGATCAATATGAGATCAGGCAAGGTGCCCTCTTCCTTTTGCACACGCGTGTAGCGCCGCTCCAGCGCCTGTTCCATGGCAGCATAATCATCGCCGGGCGTAATGCCGCTGATGTTAAAACGGCGGTAATCGCTGTTCAGCAGTGCGCCATTGGCATATACCACGCAGGATGCGACCGTTTGGTTGCCCTGGGTATGGCTGATGTCAAAACATTCGATGCGATCCAGATCGCTGAGCTTGAGCAATTTCGCCAGGCTGTTGAGGCGCTGTGCCTGGTTGTCCTGGCTGGACAGGCGCGCCTGAAGCGACATGCGGGCATTCTCGCCGGCCATGTCCAGCCATTTACGTTTCTCGCCGCGCACCCGGCTTCGGATAGCAACCTTGCGGCCGGCCGCCTCTGACAACACCTCGGCCAGCAGCGCCTGATCCGCCGCTGCATGACCGAGTACGATATCACCCGGGATCTTGCGGTTTGTATTGCCCAGGTAATACTGACTGACGAAAGCCGAGAGGATTTCGTTCATGCCCGCATCGCGGGTGTGTTGCGGGAAAAACGCCCGGGTGCCGAGGTTGATCCCGTTGCGGATGATGAACAACTGCACGCAGGCGGTACCGGAGGCCATGGCGCAGGCGATGATGTCGATATCACCGTGCAGCTCGCTGATCAGTTCATGCTCCTGCACCTTGCGCAGGTGGCTGATCTGGTCCCGGTAATGTGCGGCCTTTTCATAATCCAGTGCCTCCGCGGCCTGTTGCATGGGCTCGTACAGTGCCTGGATCACGTCTTCGTTCTTGCCTTCCAGAAACATGAACGCGTGCGTGATGTCCCGCTGGTAGGACGCCGCGCTGATCAGGTTCACGCACGGCGCGGTGCAGCGCTTGATCTGGTATTGCAAACAAGGTCGCGTGCGGTTGCGAAACACCGAGTCCTCACAGGAGCGGACCTGGAACAGCTTCTGGATCAGGTTCAATGTCCGCCGCACGGAACCGGCATTGGGAAACGGCCCGAAATATCGACCCTTGCCCTTGCGCGCACCGCGGTGAAAACGCAGGCGCGGAAATTTCTGATCGCTGGACAGGTAAATATAGGGATAACTCTTGTCGTCACGCAGGAGGATGTTGTAACGCGGCCGGTGCTGCTTGATCAGGTTATTTTCCAGTACCAGTGCCTCGGCCTCGGTGCGCGTCACCGTCACCTCGATATCCGTGGTATTCGACATCAGGGCACGGGTCTTGGGCGCCTGGCCCGCCGGACGGGTGAAATAACTGCTGACCCGGTGCTTCAACTGGCTGGCCTTGCCCACGTACAGCACCTCGC
>JBFGPT010000288.1:0-2873 GCA_041564575.1 Gammaproteobacteria bacterium
CCTTGGCGGCGTACAGGGCCGCGTCCGCCCGTCCGAATACGGACTCACCGGTATCGCCGTCGGCAAATGTCGCCAGCCCGATGGAGACGGTAATCGGCACGGTCTGATCGCCGTAGTGAAAATGACATTCCTCGATAACGGCGCGCAAATTTTCCATGGCCTGTTGTGCCGCTTCCAGGCCGGTCGCCGGCAGCAACAAAACGAATTCCTCGCCACCGAACCGGGCCAGGAAATCGACATTGCGGATATTCTTGTTGCAGACCTCGGTCATGGCCTTGAGAACCTTGTCGCCGGCCTTGTGACCCCAGGTGTCATTGACCTGCTTGAAATGGTCGATGTCGATGACGGCCAGGGTCAGCGGGTGTTGATAACGCTCAAAGCGATGTCGTTCCTTCGTCATGCGTTCATCGAAGGCGAGCCGGTTAGGCAGGCCGGTCAGGGCATCGTGCAAGGCATCTTTTCTGGCGCTTTGCAGTTTCTGCTTCAGTGTTTCACATTGCTTTTGCATACCATGCATTTCCCTTTGCATGGATCTGATGCGTTTATCGCTTTTGTCATGCCGGCGCGTTTCCTTGTCGAGGTGCGCCTTGAGGTTCCTGTTTACGGCGGCGATGTGCAGGTTGACGCATTCCCTGATTTCGTTGATGTCACTGCTGGCATCGATCTTGTTTTGTAACAGTTCGTTTTGTTCAAGATATTCATGACCGATCCTGCGGGATTCGGTGAAGCGTTGTTCCTGGTCCTGCAGGCTGCCGGCCAGGTTCTCGTTGAGTTCTCCGAGCTGACCGATGACCTGGGACATGTACAGCCGGATCTCGCGGAACTCGTTCTGTAATCTCTCGTTCGCGGTATTGATAATATCCGAGACCTTGCGCAGCAACCGGTGACAACCGGCGTGATCGGTCGCCTTGTAGATTTCCTGTTTCAGCTGTTCCAGTTCCAGGGAGGTTTCCTTCGGTAATGACAGGTAATTCAGCAGGCCCAGGATGACATCGCGATGTCCGCCGGCAGGCGGCGCGGGATCCTGGCACAGCAAGGCTATGGTCTCATTGATGATCGCGAGCCGGTCCTGTTGCTGTTCCATTTCGCGCAGGCGGTTTCGCATACCCACGATCTCGTCCGCCCGTTCATGACTGAATGAAAGTTTATTTAAAAATTCTACGAACAGGTCCTGCGCGCCGGCATTCTTCTGGCCAAGATCGGTTTCATCCGACCAGGACAGGATGCGGCCGATGATGGAATTGATCAGCCGGTCGCGTTCATCCTCGTTTCCGGCCTTGCGCAGGTCGTCCTTGAATTCATGGATTTGCCGGTCGAGATCCGCGTCACGGCCGAGGTGGGAGAAGACCAGCTTGAGAATATGCTTGTTGAGCCGGGTCCGGATCTCGCGCAAGGATTGCGGATCCTGCCGGATGCCCTGCGCGGTATTTCCCGGGTCGCCCGATCCGGGCCTGTTATCGTTTGCTGACATCGCTCACCCTGTTCACGTCATGACTGGCGGCTGCTCCTGGACAGCAGCGCCTGCGCTTCAGTGCGGGGCAATACCAGGAACCCTCCCGGCGCGGGTTGCGCGGCCGGGGGACTGAACGGCGCTATTGATTGCGTTCTTTATCGACCAGGGTGTCGGTCGCCTTGAGCATGTTTTCGAAGCTGCCGGCAATAGAGGCACCGGTCAGGTATTTGCCATTGACGACGATGGAGGGGACGCCGCGGATCTGGTAGCGGCGGCCCATGAGCAGGGCCTTTTTGATCTTGTCGGTAACCGCGGTGGATTCATAGACCTTGTCGAAGGCATCCTCGTTGACGCCGTTCTCGGCAAACAACTTGCGCAGTTCCGATTGCCCGCTGAGCCGTTTGCCCTTCTTGTGAATGGCGTCGAACATGGGCCCGTGCACGGCATCCAGGACACCGAGTTCCAGGGCCGTGTAGTACGCGCGGGCATGCGGTACCCAGTTGTCGCGGAAAATGCCCGGCATGCGCCTGAACTCGACGTCGTCGGGCTTGTTTTTAAGCCATTCTTCCAGGTGCGGTTCAAAATCGTAACAGTGCGGGCAGCCGTACCAGAAAATCTCCACGACCTCGATCTTGCCTTCCGCGACGTCCGTCGGTTGCGCTTCGTCCAGTACCTTCCAGGGTTCGGCATGAGCGGCCTGGAAGACGATCATGAGAAACAAGGTCGCGATAGATGAGCTGAATGACATAGTCTGGGTCCTTAATGTTGATTTAAATCTGATGCAATCCGGCCAGCGCCGTACCGGCCCTGCCGCTTTACACGGTAACAGCGGACAGTTGATTTATGGATTCGATCCTGCCGGTTTGGTTTCACGCGAAGATTCATTTTTGCCAGACAGGTCCCGGTTTGATGCTGCAAGCCGGCCGAAACCGTGGCGCTGTGCATGGTTCAATGCAAACCCTGAACGTAATCGGCTACCGCCCTGATCTCGTCGTCACTCATCTTGTTGGCAATGGTTTGCATGACCATGTTGACGCGCTGGCCTGAGCGGTATGCCTTTAATTGCGCCTCGACATAGGCCGCATGCTGGCCGCTCAGGGCCGGGTATTCCGCCGCAGGATTGCCGCTGCCTTTCGGATCGTGGCAGGCCATGCAGGCCGGTACCCCGGTATCGGCGTTGCCGGAGCGGTAAACCCGTGCGCCGCTTTCGAGATTCTCCGGCCGGGTCTGGCCGATCAGGAGTTCCTGGGCGCTGAAATAGGCCGCCAGGTCACTGATGTCCTCGTCGCTGAGGCCGGCCGCCATGGGCGACATCAGGTCGTTCTTGCGTTCACCGTTCCGGAAGTAATGCAACTGCGTGGCCAGGTAGGCCTCGCCCTGTCCGGCGAGCTTGGGCCAGGCGGGGTTGGTGCTGTTGCCA
>JBFGPT010000289.1:0-2859 GCA_041564575.1 Gammaproteobacteria bacterium
GGTGATCTCCATCTCGGAGGTGTTATCGATCACCGGCCCCTCATCGGTGAAGTCTTGCGCCGGTGCCTGCTGGCGGCCATCCAGCGGTTCCAGTGACAGGTCCATCTCCTGCGAGACCGTCATTTCGTGCGGGCCGGTGTTTTCCAGGCTGCCGGACGACAGGGTCCTGTGCTCACCGGTATCGGCGATAGGGTTCGGGCCGGTATGCTTTAACCGTTTGGCCGCTTCCTTCTTCTCCTGTTCCGCCTTTTTCAAGGCGTCCATCAACAGGCTCATCAGCTTTCCCCTGTCTCCCGGGTAACGGGAATGGCGCTGTTTTGATCAAGGTAAGGGCGGTACATATCAAGGTCGCCGTCCAGGCTCGGATTGCGAACAACAACAGGCCGCAGGAAGATGACCAGTTCGGTCTTGAAGGTTTCTATGGTGTCGGTGTTAAACGCCTTGCCGATCACGGGGATCCTGGAAATACCGGGGATGCTACGGTCATTGTCACGATTTTCATCCTGCATCAGGCCGCCCAGCACGGCGATCTGCCCGTTGTTCATGCGCAGCATGGACTCCATTTCGCGCACGGTGATCTCCGGGATTGGATTGACGATAGGATTGGCCAGTGCGCCGCCATTGACCAGATCGATGGTCAGGGCCGGATTCGGATCGTTCTTGAACTGGCGGATGCGCGAGATGGTTGGCCGCACATTCAGGATCACGGAATCATTGTCGCTGATGAACGGTGTGATGCTCATGACGATACCCACCGGCACGGTATGCACCGTCGTTTCAAACGTGGTCACATTGCTGGTCTGGGTCTGCGAGGATTCCTGCTCGATGGTAAAAAAGACGACGTTATCCACCACTTTCAGTACCGCGGTCTGGTTGTTCAGCACCATCAGTTGCGGGCTGGACAGGACCCGGGCATCACCGAACTCGTTCAGCAAGCGCACGGTGGCATTGAGGGAATCGCCGTTATTGCCGACCTCGGTATCCGTGTAATCCAGCACCATTGACGAGACCAGCGGAATACCACCCAGTGTCGGCACGGCGCCCAGGGTAGCAGAAATAATATCGAGACCCGCGAGGGTATCGATAAACGACCAGTCTATGCCGGCCTGGTATTGATCATTCAGCGTGACCTCGACAATAGTCGCCTGTACCAGCACCTGGCGCTGGGCGCTGTCTGTGACCTGGTCAATCAGACGCTGGATCTCGTCGTGCTGCCGCGCGCTGGCGAGCACGGTCAGGATGCCGGTCTCGGGGCTCGGTATCACGACATTGGAGGACGGAATGGTACCGGCCTCACCCTTGGTCGGCGTCTCACCGATAATCGACATCACGTTACTGACCAGGGTGCGCCAGAACTGGTTGCGCGAAATGCTGGTGACGTCTGTCGTGGAATTATTGTTGCCCCCGCTGGATCCGCCACCACCACCACTGTCCTGGAAACCGCCGCCGGTGGTGGCAATCTGGGTGGCGATGGTGATGGCGCTGTCGGTATTACGGGACATGTTGACGTAATCGACCTTGTAGCCCCGGAAGAACGGCTCGTCCGGATAAATCATGAGATTGTCATCGTCAAATTCGTAACGCATATCCACCTGCCGGGCAATGCGGTTCAGGATCTGCGGCAAGGTTTGCTCGACGGCATTGATGGTCACCACGCCATCGATGGCCGGGGAGATATCGACATTGATGCCGGCGTCACGGGCCAGTGCAAACAGCAGTTCCTTGACCGGCACCTCGTTGACGACCACGGTGTATTTTTCCAGGTCGGGGGCCGGCTCGGGCTCCGGCAGGATCGGCTGTTGTTCGACCAGGCTGGGAATTTCGGCCGCAGGCGCTTCCGTCCCGGTATTAATATGGGTAGGGGACGGCACAAACGGTTTCGGCTCGATCTCGGTACAAGCTGACAACCCAAACGCTAACAGACTGATAAATAAAGAATTTTTAATATAATACATAGCGATTTCCGGTGACAGTAGAAAATTCCCTAAAATATAAGCTATCACATTATAAATATATTACAACTTGTTAAGTTTTATAGGTTTTCTTTTTTATATAACGGGCGATATATCAGCGATGCACAGGTTTCACAGGTGGCTTCTTCATCACTGTCATTAATTATGGACTCAGATGGTATTTTCTCCAGTTGTTCCAGCATCATACTCAATTCCTTTTCGGTGTAATCAACCACACCGAGATCCTGCTGTTTGATGATATTTTCCAATGCCAACAGCTTGTCAGTGCCTGTCCTGCGCGCCGACGGCACGGCCGCCTGAAACGCGGCGACCGGTTGCGGTAACGCCGGCGATGGCGCGATATGTGGTTTGTCCACGGGGTCCAGTGCCGGTACCGGCTCTGTCCGCAATTCCTGCTGCTCGATAGTGATCGCGCCGGTCAAGCCAGTCTCGTCCAGGCCTGGCCCGGGCTCCGGCGTCATGGCCGCGATTGACAGCCCGGCATCCGGTTGCAGGGTCAGATTCAAATCCGCAGGGGCTACCGGGGCGTCCTGCTCCCGTTCAGGCGCTGCCGGTTGCGCGGGCGAAACAGCCGTCACAACCTCCGCCGCCGGGGGTGTAGCCGTCACCTTCTCTGGGGGCGGCGGCGATGTCACCGGGGCTTGTCCCGGAGTCGCGGTGGTGATCGATGCCAGCCTGTCGATCATCCCGGGGAGGTCCGCGCGATCCAGAACATAGAACAGTCCTGCAGCCAGCAACAAAACCGCGGCGGCGGCGGTCAACGGCCAGCGCAGGCGATGCCAGCGCGAGATAAATTCACTGTCCCGCGCCGCCACCTTGACATGGCTGGACTTGACCTGCTTGTTGCCGGTGGCATAGGCCGACAACAGGGCTTTGTCCGCCAGGA
>JBFGPT010000290.1:0-2855 GCA_041564575.1 Gammaproteobacteria bacterium
CCGCTGCGCACCAGGCCGTAGGGAGACGGCAGGCGTTCAAACAGGTTGATGTTGACGCTCAGCCCGGATTTTTGCAGCGCCTCGGTCGCATAAAACCCGCTCGGGCCGGCACCGATAATGGCGACCTTGAGGGGATTGTCCGGTGTTCCGAGATTTGACATTACCGGGACCTGCCGTGCTGTTGAGCGCAGATAGCCGCCATCGCAGCGCGCATGTCCGGGACCGGCATCGTGCCCATCCTAAAAGCCGAGTTCGGTCTTGCGCTCTTCGGCGCCGGGCAGGGGATCCATCTTGCTGTCGCAGACCGGCAAATCCGGCGCACGTTCGGCATTTATGGCGATCCACTCTTCCTTGTCCTCCGGGTAGTCGGCATCCTCGAATATGGCCTGCACCGGACATTCGGGAATACAGGCGCTGCAATCGATACAGACATCCGGATCGATGTACAGCATCTCGTCGTCGTAATGAAAACACTCCACCGGACATACCGTGACGCAATCGGTGAAACGGCAGCCCTTGCAGTTATCGGTTACAAATGTTGGCATGATTGTCTCCCTTGTATAAAAACGGCAAGCAGTTGCCTACGCACCGTTGAATAAAAGAATTTCACCCCGGTTCAATTCCACGGCATCTCCGCACCAGCGCCGGTAGTTTCCGGACATAAAGTCATCGCAGATATCCATGCCCAGGGACCTGAGGTGTTGTAACAGGATACGCATAAAAACCGGTCGATATAAACAGGCAGGTTCGAAGGTGGGCAGGATTTCGGCCTCTTGCATGCAAATAATGGTGCCGCGTTTCATGCCGGCGCCGCTGCGTATCCCCATGTCGCCGAGGACAACGATAGTTCCGGCGAGCATGTTGACGCCGGTGAAATCGCCGGCATTACCGCCCACCACGATCAGGCCGTTACGCATGGCATGGCCGGTTTCATTGCGGACATTGCCGTGAATGATGATCTCCCCGCCGCTGATGCCCGTAGCACTGCCCCGGTGTGCGCTGCCGACCAGGTGTCCGGCGTTGCCCTTGATGACAATTCGTCCGCCGGCCATTTCCGGCGCGACCCAGTCGCCGGTATTGCCGTCGACCAGTATCTGCCCGCCGCGCATGCCGGCACCGAGATGGGCGCCGACGTTGCCGCTGATATTAAGGCTGCCGCTCAGCATACCGGCGCCGAGATACTTGACGCGCTCGAGGTTGCCGATAATGTTCAGGCTGGTGTCAGCATCGCCCTCGACATTAAAAAAATCGCCGACACAGGCCGCTTGGTTGCCGTGCATGACCTGCAGTCCGGCGACCTCATTACTGTTTTTGCCGAGCAGGCTGTCCGGATTCAGACAGGGCGCCTCCAGCGGAACTTCCGGCTCGGTGTGCATTGTCAGGGTTACAGGCATGCCTATTTCACCAGCGATTTCAGATCAATTTTATATTGGCCGAGGTTGCCGCCGTAGTTACCCGCCGTGACCTGTAATACCCCGGTCGCCGCCGCAGCATACATGCCGGCCTGCATGGCCTGCCTGACGGCATCTTCATTGAGACCATCGATAACGATCTCAAGGGCGCAATGTGCATTGTCCGGCAGGGCGCTGTGCGCCGTCACCGCGCGCAAGCTCGGACAGTAGGCATCATTGGTCGAGGCCCCCAGCGATTTATAGCGCGAACCGACCTTGCTGCCACTGCGCACGACGCCATCGGGGAAGGGCAGGATAATATCGTCGATCTCGCGCATGGCACCGACGGCACCGCTGGCCGCGGCCAGCGTGATCTCGCTGTCGGCGCCGAGCAGGATCAGGTTACCCCCGCCGACTGCCGCGCCGATACCAAAATTTTCGTCAACCAGGAATTCACCGTCCATCACCGGGATGCGCCACAGGCGCCGGCCGGCGATCTTCTTGCTCATCTGGTGGCCGTCGCCGAAATAACGGAGCTGGCCGCCGACGACAACGGATTCCTCCGCTTCAAGCCCATTGAAACAGGCCGTGGTCGGGCAGGTCATGACGCATTGTCCGATACGCTCGACCAGGCGTTTGCCCAGTCCCGCGGCGTCCATGCTGAATATCAGCACGCTGACACCGGGCCGGTGGTCCGGTGTTTCGTTTTCATCCAGGAGTTTTTCAATACCGGCCTCGCATTTACAGCCAATCACCGAGGTGGCGAAGCCGGTCACGCTGCGTGCCGCGGCCATGGCCCACTCGCTGCTTGCCGCGGTGATAATGCCGCGGCTGCCGAGCTTGCTGAGGGCCTCGGCGAAGGTATCGATGATCTCCGTGTTATTGATCTTCATCGCGTTCCGTGTGGCGCGATCACTTCATGATCGTGCAGGTAATGTTCATCCACCGCATAGTTGGCGAACTCGATCGAATAGTAGTCCTCGAAAAACGGCTGCACGATTTGCTCAATCCCGATGTCGTAGTCGGGGGAGCAATGCAGCAGCTTGCCAATGTGATCCGCGATGAATTCGTGATTATGGATAATCGACCGGCCGGACTTGATGACGTAGCGCGGCGCATTGAACATCGCTTCGCGATCTTTCTGGTCGTCGTAAATCGTGATGTCGGCATCGGCGCCGGCGCCCAGGTGGCCCTTGTTGGACAGGTTCAGGGCGCGGGCCGGACCGGCGCGCGTGATGATGGCGATCTCGTTCAGGGTGTATTCCCGGTCCAGGTCGCGCAGCCCGGTTTTATCCAGGGCCTTCTGGTTGACCTTTTTCATTTCCTCCTTGCGGAAACTGCTGTCCATGAGCAGGCGGATCAACTTCGGATAACTCATGAAAGAGCCGCCGTTCGGATGGTCAGTGGACAACATCACCCGCCAGGGATCTTCGGACAAGAGGAACAGTTCCAGGCCGATAGCCC
>JBFGPT010000291.1:0-2851 GCA_041564575.1 Gammaproteobacteria bacterium
GGTACAGTTGCAAAGCTGATATTGACGGCCGATGAAACCGGCACGGCCAATACCATTACCGTGACAGCTGACGATGATGATTTGAATGATACGGATGCGGTTGGCCTGTCGGGGCTGGTTTATGATCCGGCCGGATCCGGCACGCTCAATATGAGCGAAACCAATGCCGCGGTGGACTCTGTCATCTTCATTGATGGTCAGCAGGTGACCAGCACATCCAATACCGTCACCGGAGCCATAAGCGGTGTAACGATCAATCTTCTTGATGCCAGACCGGGTGAAACTTTCGATCTCAGGCTGGAGCTGGACAAGTCGAAGATTACCAATGCCGTGCAGGCCATGGTCAATAATTTCAACCTGCTGTCGAAATTGATGGGCGATCTGTCTGTCTATAACGCCGAAACCGGGGCTGCGGGGATTTTGCTGGGCGACATCACGTTGCTGAGCCTGAATACCCGCATCAGGCAGGAACTGACGAAGGCCGTCGACGGGCTGACCGGTGATTTCACCAATATCGTCAGCCTTGGCGTAACCACGAATGCCGATGGCAGCCTGTCATTCGACAGCAGCAAAATGTCCGAAGCAATCGATTCAAACCTGCAACAGGTCGAGGATATATTCGCCTCGGACGACGGCATTGCCGTGAAGCTGGACAGCCTGCTGGATGATTTCCTGAAATCGAACGGCATTCTTCAGGGCAAGACCGACGGCCTGAACAATACGCTTGAAGATATTGATGAAAGTCTGGTCGACCTTGGCAGGCGGCTGGAATCACTGGAGGAACGGTTGTTGGCGCAATTTACGGCGCTGGATACCCTGGTTGCCAGGCTGAATACCACCAGCAGTTTTCTTACCCGTGAACTGGCGAACCTGCCCGTTCCGGGTCAATAAAAGCATAACAAGTATCGCGTGATTCAGAGGAGATTTTTGATGAATTCCAAATGCGCAGCGAATATCAAGGCCCTGAAATTGTACAATCGTGTCGGAGTTGAAACCGGGATAGAAGATGCAACACCGCACCGCTTGATCCAGATGTTGATGGAAGGCGCGCTGTCCAGGATTGCCAAGGCGCAATCGAATATGAAAAAAGGCGAGGTCGAGGAAAAAGGCATCAACATCAGCATGGCCATTTCTATCATTGGCGGACTGAGAGACAGCCTGGATCATGATGCCGGCGGCGGTATCGCAGAAAATCTCGAGAGCCTGTATGAATACATGACCCTGCGTGCCATGGAAGCAAATCTGAAAAACGACAGCAGCATGCTGGCCGAGGTCGGTATCCTCATGGGACAGATCAAGTCCGCCTGGGACGAGATTGCCCACTACGAACATGCCATCGCCGAGGACAGCTCACCACGGCAGGCATTGCAAAAAGCCGGATAATCATCATGCCGCAACCCGACCCGGCGGCGCATAAAATCAGCGAGGCCTGCCGCTTGCTCGAAGAGACGCAGCGGCACTGCGAAACGGCCCAGCTGCAACAACTGGAATCCTCGATCATTCAATCAACCGCCCTGGTTCGGGCCGTCATGCAGGAAAATTGTACAGACACATTGAGCACGGAACTGCGGAACGCCCTCGATCGATATCTCAGCCTCAGCCGGGAGCTATCGGATCAAATCCGTCTCCGGCGCACACGGGTCAAAGATGAATTTCTGAGCCTCGGCAACCGCGCCAGGCTTAATGAAAAATATTCAAAAATCGCCTGATCCTTGCCTCCGCCGCCCGGGCGGCCAGTGACAAAATTTTGACATTGTTCACATCTGCTGCTTAACTAGTTGCTGTGCGCGTTCAACAAGGTCATGGCTGATCAGCGGCACGGTCAATCTCGGGCACGATGTAGGATCATAACAGGGGGCATACTTGGAAGGCGTTTTAATCATTGAAGATGACGCCCGTGTGAAGCAGCAGATGGCGGAAGTCATCGAGTTCATGGGCTACGAACCGGTCTTGCTGGCCGACAGTAACAGCTGGAAGGATCTGCTGGAAAAACACGATGGACTGTACATGGTGATACTGGGCAAGTGCGGCAGCGGCAAGACACTCATAGACGTTTTCCGCGGGGTAAAATCCGTCGATTCCTACTTGCCTGTCATCCTCGCAATCGACCCGAAGGCCAGTAACAAATTCAACCAGGAACTCGACAACGGCTGCATCGGCACGGTCGAGACCCCCCTGCGTTTGTTTTCCATCGCCAGGGTTCTGGAGCAGGTCAAACTCTACAAGCAGGACCGTCACCAGGATGGCAGCCCCCGATCCCTGGAGCTGTTTCGCAGCCTGGTCGGTTCAAGCAAAAGCATCCAGAAAGTGCGCAAGATGATCGAGAAGGTTGCCCATACCGATGCCAATGTGCTGATCGTCGGCGAATCCGGCTCCGGTAAGGAAGTCGTGGCGCGCAACATACATTACCATTCGACGCGCCGCAGCAAGCCATTTGTGCCGCTTAACTGCGGCGCCATACCGTCCGAACTGCTCGAATCCGAGCTGTTCGGTCACGAAAAAGGGGCTTTTACCGGGGCGATCAGCTCCCGGCAGGGCCGTTTCGAGATGGCCGCCGGCGGTACACTGTTCCTCGACGAGATCGGTGACATGAGCCTGTCCATGCAGGTCAAGCTGTTGCGCGTGCTGCAGGAAAGAACCTTCGAAAGGGTCGGCAGCAACAAGAGTATCACCGCCGATGTGCGCATTATTGCGGCAACGCATGTAAATCTCGAGGAAGCCATTGCCGCCGGCAAGTTTCGTGAAGACCTGTATTACCGCCTCAACGTCTTTCCCATCGAGACACCGCCCCTGCGTGATCGCGCCGAGGACCTGCCATTGTTGATCCATGACCTGGTAGAGCGCCTGGAAC
>JBFGPT010000292.1:0-2844 GCA_041564575.1 Gammaproteobacteria bacterium
GCCGTCGAAAATCCCAGTCGCATGAAAAATCGCCGCATCTACGAGACCGTGGGGATCCGTTACGATGACGCCGCGAAGATGGCCGGAATCACCCGCGATGTAAAAAAGATGTTACAGGAACACCCGGAGATCGATACCGACCAGGCCCTGATCGTCAATTTCAACAAGTTCGCACCGTCCTCGCTGGACTTCTTCGTCTATACCCTGACCAAGACCACCAACTGGTTCCGCTACCACGAGATCAAGGAGGAGATAATGCTCAAGGTCATCGAGATCATCGAGGCGCACGGCGCCGAGTGTGCCTTCCCGACCTCGACCATCCATCTGGCACCCGTGGAGCCGGAGCCCCGGCAAGGCTGAGAGTATGTGAAATGTGTCGCATATTGCCGTCACTTTACTGTTGGTCGCAGGCTATGAATTTTTATAACCAATTGATTTTTATGAATTAAAAATCCTGGCACATGATTTGCTCCCTGACTGGTTGTGGAATCTGCACATTGGAATTAAGGGAGCTGGGACATCATGATCACTGAAAAATCACAAACCAGTTTCTTCGGCCTGTTTCTGGCGGCAGTCCTTATCGCGGCGATAGCCCTGGTAAATATCCTCCTGGCCTGATCGGCCATTCAATCATCGACTGAATCACAGTGTCCCGGCACCAACCCCCGGGGCCGGATCACTGCGTATACCCGTTAGTATTTACCTGGCCACACCGGGCCCAGGCCGCCTGCGCCGGTCAAATTGCATTATTAAACGTGATGGGTAATGCTCTGCCGCCATGGAAACCGAATTCACCAAGATGCAGGGGCTGGGCAATGATTTTGTCCTGTTCGATTTTCGCGAGCAGGCGCGTGAACTCAATCGTGAGCAGTTGGCGGCGATTGCCGATCGGCGTTTCGGCATCGGTTGCGATCAGATCCTGGTGCTGGAGGCGCCGCAGGCCAATGACGCCGATGTTCGCTACCGGATATTCAATGCCGATGGCGGCGAAGTGGAGCAATGCGGTAACGGCGCCCGTTGCATCGCGGTATACCTGAGCCGGCACGGCTTTGAGGACTCGGCTGAGATCGTGGCGGAAACCCGCAAGGGGCTGTTGCGCCTGTGCTTTACCGGGGATGGCCAGGTGCGCGTCAACATGGGAAGGCCGGTTTTCACACCTGCCGATATACCGCTGGCAGCGCCGGAACAGCGCGACAGCTATCACATTTCGGTCCCGCACGGTGAAATCGACTGCAGCGCCCTATCTATGGGTAATCCGCATGCGGTATTATTGGTCGAAGACGTTGAGACGGCGCCAGTTGATGTGCTTGGACCCGAGATCCAGGCGCATGCCCTGTTTCCCGAAGGGGTGAATGTCGGTTTTATGCAGATACTCGACGCGGGCAGCATACGTCTCAGGGTCTATGAGCGCGGGGCGGGTGAGACCCTGGCCTGTGGCAGCGGGGCCTGTGCCGCGGTGGTCGCAGGACAACAACGGCACGGCCTGTCGACAACAGTAAAGGCGATTTTGAGGGGGGGTGAATTGCAGATATCACGAGAAACTGAAGGGCAGGACGTCTGGATGACCGGTCCGGCGGAAGCCGTATTTACCGGCAAGCTGGCGCTATGAGTGCGCCGGTCAAGCCCGGCAAGAGCTATGCCGGGGTCACAACAGACGAGGTGGTGTCCTACCTGCAGGAACATCCCGAGTTTTTCAATGAGCACCCGGAGATCCTGATGGAGCTGAATATCCCGCACCGGTCCGGGGCCGCCGTGTCACTGGTCGAGAAGCAGGTCTCGGTGCTACGTGAACAGAACCAGAAGGCCAGCAAGCGGCTGCATGAACTGATCGAGATCGCACGGCTCAACGAAGAACTGGCCCGCCGCATGCATCAGCTGTCACTGACCTTGATGGATGCCGGTGATCCGCGCGAGATCTTTCCGACCCTGTATGACAACCTGACCCGTAACTTTCACGCCGACCGGGTGATCGTGCGACTGTTCGCGGATCCGGCATTTCTGGATATTGACGCGGGCGAGGAGTTCGCCGGGAAAGATAATCCGCGGCAATCGCTGTTCAAGTCAATCATCAACAGCCGCCATCCCCTGTGTGGACGCATGAAACACCAGCAACAGGTGTTCCTGTTCGGCGATGAAGGCGACGAGATCGCCTCGTCGGTGATGGTCCCGCTCAAGGGCGAGAACTGGAGCGGCATACTGGCGATTGGCAGCCTGGATCCGGAACGCTACCAGCCGGGCATGGGTGTTGAGTTACTGGCCAACCTCGGAGAGATCCTGAGTTTTATCTTCAAGCCATGGATTGCCGAATAACGCAGTGCGCGGGCAAAGCCCGGCGTGCTGTCACCCTGGTCCTGGCATGCCGGGCATGATCATGGCGCAACATCCCTGAAGCAGTCGGATGGCAGCCGATCTCAGGGCATCCATAGACGCTTTTCTGCAGACCCTGCAGCATCTCTCGGCCCATACCCTCAAGGCCTATCATCGAGACCTCAACAGCCTGAATGAATATTGCCGCAAGCAGGATATCGGCGACTGGCGCGAGGTCGATGCCCGGCATTTGCAGGACTACATTGCCTGGCGGCACCGGACCGGCATCAGCGGACGCTCACTGCAGCGCAGCCTGTCGGCGATTCGCGCGTTTTACCGTTACCTGATCGATGCCGGCGCGGTCAGCGTCAACCCGGCCCGGGGACTGAAGACACCGAAGACACCGCGAAAACTGCCGGCGGTGCTGGATGTTGACCAGTCGGCGCGCCTGCTTGATATCAACGATGAAGACCCGTTGTCGATCCGTGACCGGGCGATGATGGAACTGATGTATTCCTCCGGCTTGCGTCTGTCCGA
>JBFGPT010000293.1:0-2844 GCA_041564575.1 Gammaproteobacteria bacterium
CGACGCCAGTGGTGTGCGGTTGCAACAGGAAGCGGAATACAATGAACTTCTGCACGCACTCAGAACAGCGGTGGTCTATTTTGAAAAGGGCGAGGCAATGGAATTTCTGGAGCAAGGCACCGGAATTCGTGAAATCGCGGGATTATATCAGTCCTTGCAAGCGACTGGAGAACTCATGGGATACCCCGGCATCATGCTGCAGGTGCTCGGACATACGGATGCATCGGGCGGCAGGACATTTAACCTGGAACTCAGCCAGCAACGCGCCGATCATGTCAAATCGCTGTTGATCGAGGCCGGAATCGCACCTGACCGGATAACCGCCCTGGGCACCGCCGATACCATCCCGGTCATCGATGCCTCGACGCCGGGCGGATATGACGCGAATCGCAGTGTCACCTTCAGGGACTTGCCCCTGGAACAGGCCGGGTTCGAATAAGCTATGATCAGGAAAAAAGTCTGCATGATCGGTGCCTTCTCGGTGGGCAAGACGTCGCTGGTGAAGAAATTTGTCACGGGTTTTTTCAGTGATCGTTATCAAACCACGCTGGGCGTCGTCATTGAAAAGAAAACAGTGTTGATCGACGGAGAGGAGGTCGACCTGATCCTGTGGGATCTTGCCGGCGAGGATGACTATATTACAGTCAAGATGTCCTATCTCAGGGGAGCAAGCGGTTATATTTCGGTCGTGGATGGAACGCGTCGGGACACGCTGGAAACAGCACTGGAATTGATCCGGCGTGCCGAGCAAGAGGTGGGTGACCTGCCGCATGTCGTGCTGGTCAACAAGGTTGATCTCAAAGACAAATGGAAGATCAGTGAACACGAAATTCAGCAACTGGAATATGACGGGCTGATTGTTTTGCGCACCAGTGCCAAGACTGATCAGAATGTGCAGGAGGCATTTCATGCGCTGGCGCAGGAAATGCTCGCACGCGATGTTCAAAAAAAAGATGTGTTGAATGAAAGCCCGTGACCTGATCCAGCAACTTGATCCTGAGGACGGCCTGGCCTGGCTGCGGGTCGCGCAGGATGGCCGCTTGCTGGAATCCGGGGGCGATCTGCACCGGTTCGCGCTGGACGGCCTGCTGGCCGGGCAGTCCGTGCGGGAACAGCTTTACTACCTGGAGGGTCTGTTACCACTGGAAGGCGTGCCCGTCGATATCATGGAGATCAATCGCCTGCACGAACAGTACATGAACCTCTACCTGTTGCCCTGTACCGATGGTGACTGGGTGTTTTTCCAGGACGTGACCGAGCCGGTTAGGGTCAAACGTTTGCTGCATCAAAGTGTTAATGAAATTCAACGGCGCCAGGTACGGAACTCCGGGGGGAACATGCATCAATGAGCGCCGGAACACTTTCAAAATTGTTCGATGACCAGGGATTCAGCGACGCGTTGAACATGCTGACACTGGAATACCGGGAAGATGGCAGTTTCAACCTGCTCGGCCGCGCACCGACCGATTTTCAGAAAATTTATCCCGAGGTCACGGAATCACGGGCATTGCGACCCGATCGCAAGTTTCCCTACCTGGAATATTTTCTCGACAGTGCGCGTGCGGCATGGGAGACCGGCGAGCAGGCCAAGTCCGGGCCTTGGATAGAACGGGACTGCGAGGGCAGGGAGGTTGCCCTGGAGGTCAGTGCGACACGGTTCAATGAACGGAAGATCCTGATCCTGAAAATTCTTGGCGACAATTACGATGTACAGCGTAATTTTCTGCAGATGGGGCGGGAGAGTACGCTCATGAAGCAGTGCCTGGAGGAGGAAGTCCGCGACCGTACCCGGTCGATACGCGAGCGCGAGGAAGAAATCGCGCTGCGGCTGGTCTGGGCCGCGGAGTCGAAGGATGGCGGAGAAACCGGTGCGCATATCCGCCGTATCGGTTTATACAGCGCGCACATGGCAGCGTCCATCGGCTGGGACAGTGAAATGGTCGACGAGATCAAGATTGCCGCGACCATGCACGATGTTGGCAAGATTGCGATCCCGGACCGGATCCTGCGCAAACCCGGCAAGCTGACCGAAGAAGAGTTCAATATCATGAAGAAGCACACCATCATGGGGGGCAGGATACTCAGCGGTTCGACATCCCGCCTGCTGCACATCGCCGAGGAGATCGCGTTGAGTCACCACGAGAAGTGGGATGGCAGCGGATACCCGCTCGGCCTGCGCGGCGAGGAAATACCGGTCAGCGCCCGTATCGTGTCGATCGTGGATGTTTACGATGCCCTGATGACCAATCGTGTTTATAAAACGGCCTGGACCATCGACGATACCATCCGGGAGATGACCGATGAAAACGGCAAGCGTTTTGACCCTTCGCTGTTCGAAGTCTTCCTGTCCTCGGTAGATCGATTCATCGAGATCGCCGAAGAAAACTATTCCCCGCTATTCGATCAGTTCTACAGCGAGGGATTGGAACCGATTTACTGATCCGTATGCTGTCCGCCAGGCGCCGGTCTCTTTGACAGCGTTGCCTGGCCAATGAGCAGGCCGGTGAAAACAATCGCGGAGCCCAGCAGAAATCGCAGGCTGAGCGATTCCCCCAGCAATAACCAGCCGAGAAATATCGCCGTCAATGGATTAAGCGGTACAAACAGGGTGGTATAGGTCGCACTGGAGTGATGGAGTACCCAGTTGAACAGGAAAAAGGCAATTCCCCCGGCGATACACCCCAGATAGACCAGGGCCAGCAACTGCCCTGGTTCAAGCTGCATAACCCCGGTCGCCAGGCCCGGCCCAGCCGCCCAGGGAGACAGGGACAGGCAACCGGCCAGCATCATCACAGGGGTATAGCTTAACGGGGCTGCGTGTCGCAGCCGCGCCCTGGCGAGGAC
>JBFGPT010000294.1:0-2839 GCA_041564575.1 Gammaproteobacteria bacterium
GAGAAAAAGAACCCGGTAAACCGCCTGCTGATTTTCCTGTACCGGCCGTGTATTAACCTGGCATTGAAAATACCGAAAACGATCATTTTACTTGCCATCGTGATTACCGTCATCGGCTTCCAGCCGCTGGGTAAACTCGGTTCCGAGTTCATGCCGGACCTGGACGAGGGCGACCTGATGTACATGCCGACGACCTTTCCGTCAATTTCCATCGGCAAGGCACAGGAACTGCTGCAACAGACGGACAAGTTGATCCGCACCGTACCGGAGGTAAAAACCGTGCTGGGCAAGATGGGCCGGGCGGACACGGCGACCGATCCCGCGCCACTCACCATGATCGAAACGACGATACAGTTCAAACCCCGTTCCGAATGGCGCCCCGGCCTGACACCGGAAGCCCTGCGCGATGAACTGAACCGCCTGATTGATATTCCGGGCCTGACCAATGCATGGGTCATGCCGATCAAGACCCGCATCGACATGCTGGCCACCGGCATCAAGACGCCGGTGGGGATCAAGGTATCGGGCGCGGATTTGAAAACCATAGAAAACATCGGCAGACAAATCGAGATTGCGCTGAAAGATGTGCCGGGAACCGCTTCGGTGTATTCCGAGCGCGTCGCCGGCGGACGCTATATCCAGATCGATATCGACCAGATCCGCGCCGCCCGCCTGGGCTTGAATATCAAGGACGTTCAGGACGTGATCCAGGCCGCGGTCGGCGGCGTGAATATCAGCGAGACGGTCGAGGGGCTGGAACGCTACCCGATCAATATCCGTTACCCGCGGGCGGTGCGGGATTCCATCGAGGCGATCCGCCTGCTGCCCGTGGTCACGCCGAGTGGCGCGCGCATTCCGTTGAGTGATGTCGCCACGATCAATATCGTCGACGGTCCACCGAGTATCAAAAGCGAGAACGCCCGCGTCACCGGCTGGATATTCGTCGATATCAAGGACCGTGACCTCGGTTCCTATGTCCGCGACGCACGGGCCGTGGTCGACGATGCGGTCAAACTGCCCAGTGGTTATTCCGTCACCTGGTCCGGACAATACGAATACCTGGTCCGGGCGCAGGAAAAACTCAAGGTGATAGTGCCGTTGACACTGATCATCATTGCCATCCTCCTGTACCTGAATTTCCGCACGGTCACGGAAGTGCTGATCATCATGCTCAGCCTGCCATTCGCCATGATAGGTGGCATCGTTTTACTGTATCTGCTGGATTACAACCTGTCGGTCGCCGTGGGCGTGGGTTTTATCGCCCTGGCCGGCGTGGCCGCGGAAACCGGTGTGGTCATGCTGATCTTTCTCGACCAGGCCTACAAGAAATACCGCGAGCGGGCCGGACAGCAGTTGCGCAATATGACCCACCAGGAACTGGTCGAGGCGGTGGTGGAGGGCGCCCTGCTGCGGGTACGGCCCAAGGTCATGACCGTCACCGCCATCATCGCCGGCCTGCTGCCAATCATGCTCGGATCGGGGACCGGCTCGGAAGTGATGCGGCGCATTGCCGCGCCCATGGTCGGCGGCATGGTCAGTGCCACGATCCTGACCCTGATCGTGATCCCGTCTGTTTATTATCTCTGGAAAAATCATGAACTTGGAAATTCTGTTTTAACGGATGATACAGATCAAGGCGAAAGCCGGGTCGAGGCGTAACATTGGCGTTTGACCTGTGTGTGACACACAGGTTTTACACTTGACGTTTATTTTACGGCGGGCAATCTCATGAACCGAATGGCAGACACACAAACGGGCGCGGCCTACCAGGTCAAGGACCTGGCCCACGCGGCCCAGGTGACCGCGGACGCGGTACGCTTCTATACCCGCAAAGGCTTGTTGAAACCGGCCAGGAATACGGCGAACAATTACCAGTTGTACAGCGAGGCAGACCTCATACGTCTGCGGTTTATCCGCAAGGCCAAACTGCTCGGTTACACCCTGAGCGAGATCAGGCAGATCATTACCGCCAGCGAGCAAAAACAGACACCCTGTCCGTTGGTCCGCGAGATCATCAAGCAAAGAATCAAAAATAACCGGCGTAAACTCGACGAGGCCATGGCCCTGCAAAAGAAGATGGAGGCCGC
Source organism: Gammaproteobacteria bacterium (assembly GCA_041564575.1). GTDB lineage: Bacteria > Pseudomonadota > Gammaproteobacteria > Eutrophobiales > Eutrophobiaceae > UBA4486. The sequence continues at coordinate 2,088 of JBFGPT010000294.1, forward strand.
GTTAAAACAATGGGAGCACATGGATGACGCTGTACCCATCGGCAACTCCATCTGTCACCTTATCGAGGAAGTCACCTGAGGAACAGACCGTGAAAGAATGTTGCCATCATCATCCACAGCAGCCCTCAGGGCCGACGGTCACTGGCGCACGTTATACCTGCCCAATGCATCCTGAAGTCATACAGGACGGACCCGGCGATTGCCCGAATTGCGGTATGGCGCTGGAAGCGGTATTGCCCGTCAGCGCGGAAAAAACCGAATATACCTGTCCCATGCATCCGGAGATCATTCGCAGCGAACCGGGCGATTGTCCGATTTGCGGCATGGCGCTGGAACCCGTAACGGTAGCGGCCGAAGAAGACGACAGCGAACTCAGGGACATGACACGGCGTTTTACGATCAGCATCGTGCTGGCCCTGCCGGTCTTTATCAGCGCCATGGGATCGGAGATGTGGCCGCAGGCCTTCGCGAAAGTGATTGCACCGCAGAGCCGGCAGTGGCTGGAATTGCTGCTCGCCACGCCGGTGGTGTGGTGGTGTGGCTGGCCGTTCTTCGTGCGCGGCTGGAAATCCGTGGTCACGCGGCATCTGAATATGTTCACCCTGATCGCACTGGGTATCGGCGTGGCCTGGAGCTACAGCGTCGTTGCCACCATGTTTCCGGACCTGTTTCCCGCCTCGGTGCGCATGGGCCCGGGTATCGTGCCGGTGTATTTCGAGGCCGCCGCGGTCATTACGACACTGGTTCTGCTC
>JBFGPT010000295.1:0-2824 GCA_041564575.1 Gammaproteobacteria bacterium
GCAGTTACAGCGTGCCGAGTCGGTACTGGATGAACTGGTGGCCCAGTGTGGTCATGCGATAGAACGCCAGATGGTGAAACCCACCATCGGCAACCTGTTACTATGGCGCTCGGTCTATCAGTCGGGTGATACGTTTTATATCGATGCGATCCGGGTAGGGCTACAGACGCGTATTTACGAGGGTGAGACGACTAAACGTTTCAACCGCATTAGCTTGCCTGCAGGGGTGGATGTTGATAGCACTCTCAGCAGGGACATCGAACGATTCCATGTTTTATCTGATGACTTTGTCGCGTACTTTCCCGGTCGTCTCGATGCGCTGGGTGATGTGCGTTACGCGATGAGCCCTCTATCGTCGCAACCGCTGTGGGGGATCGAACTGGATTTTGCCAACCCTGAAAATCATGTTCGTTACGAGTTTTACCGGCAGTCCTCCAAGCAGCAGCGACAACAATTCGTGGCGATGTTACTGGGTAAAGCGTTGTAATACATCAAGCGCCGGGCTTTCTTAACCGCCAGGATTTGGGCAACTTGCCCTGTAACGATATAGACTGGCAGGTGCCAATGATCAGGATCGCGCCAATGCTGGATCCAGTGTCAGGTAATTCATTCCAGCCCAGCCAGCCAATAAACGTGATCGGGGGCAGGTCTTGAATCTTGAATTGTCGATTCGATAAGTCGCATAACCTGTATGCCGGGTGTTTTAATACCTTACATACTTTCCGGTCAGCTTCATGACCTCGACAAAAAACATCCGGAACGGGTCACGTTGATATGACGGGCAGTGCCGGATACCGTAGTCTGATTCCATGTTGGACCCTGGTTTATTCAGGCTATATCAATTACCTCGCCCGCCGGCGCGCCTGAGTTGCGCCTGTTCAAGATTGTGTAGCCGTTGTTCCAGAGCCTCGATCCGGGCCTCGAGATCCTTGTATTCACTCTTGCTCTCGGTGGCCGTTACCGTTTCGGTTTTCGTGGTTTCAACGTCAAGCAGCGTGCAGGCGCTGAACAGGGGAACAGACAGGAATATAGGAATAAGGATTTTTTTCATGCTTGACTTGACCTGATAGGTTAATTGAACAAAGTGACAAAACAGGGCAGGACTATGCCGCTTCGGAACCGTTTTTCAAAGCGGGATTTGAGCCTGATTTGACCTGGATCACGGAAAAGGCGCGTTGGAAGGCGGCGGTTTCCTGTCATGCACTAATGCGTATAGGACGGCGCCTTGGTTTTCTGCATGACCGTGGATTCTTCCAGTGAATAATCGGCACCGTGCAGGGTAAATCTGAAGTTGACGTCGCCGATCTCGACAATGTCGCCTTCCTTTAACTGTTGTATCTTGACCTTTTCGCTGTTGATAAACACCCCGTTGAGCGAATCCAGATCGATGATTGTGAAATCGTCGCCCTGGTTACGGTGGATTTCCGCGTGGCGGCGCGAGATGGAGTTATCGTCCAGCGTCAGTTCATTGTCCTTGCTGCGGCCGATACGCCAGGTGGTGCGCGTGATGGGATAACGGCGCATGGTTTCATCCTGCAGCACCAGGTAGGCATACGGTTTGATGTCGCCCAGTTGCACCTGGGGCAGCTTGGTTTCGCGTGGCTTGATGAAACTGATGATCAGGCTGGCAATCGTCAGCAACAACAGCACGACCAGGGCGATGGGAATCCCGTAGAGAAACCAGCGTGCGATACCTTTTTCAGCAACAGCCGGTTGCGTCACCGTAACCGTTTCGCGAATAACCGCCGGTGGGGGCGGTTCGACAGCTTCACTGGCGGTCGCGCGGGGCGGTTTCGCTGTTACGGCTGGCGGCACCGGGGTTTCAGGCGCTTTTGCCGCGGCCGGTAATTGTACGGGCAGGGTGACCTTGAATTTTTTGCCCGGGCTGGCGAAGTCCAGGGTGATGCCCGTGTCCGCGGCCAGCCCCGCGTAGGCAATATCCTTCAGGTCGATGCTGAAGCGCCCGCCATTTTCGACCCGTTGTAACGGGGCGTTGATGTACTCGGCAGGCAGTTGCAACTGCTGATCCACCTCGATATAGCGGCCGCCCGTCTCATCGCTGATGCGGCGGATGACCTGCAGGGCGACCGACAACGACACGGAGCGTGGATAGCCCAGGCTGTTGATGACAATGTTGTGCTTGCGCGCGCTCGCGACGACATCGGAATGGAAATAGGCCTTGTCTTCGGCCAGACCGTCGGAAAACAGGAAGATGGTCTTGCGGTCGGCCTGCACCTTGGACAGGGCATCAATGGCGTTCAGCAGGTTGCGGTACAGCTCGGTGGTCTTGCCGACGGCCTGGACCTTGCCGGCGGCGGCCAGGATCTCGTCGTGGCTGGCGCCGGGCGGGGCCAGCATGACCAGGTTCTTGTCAAAGGTCGCAAGCCCGGTGATGTGCCGGGACGGGTCCATGGATCCCAGCAGCTGCTGCATATGTTTGACATTGGTCCGCACGACATGCTCTCTGGCCGGATCGCTGGTATCGATGAGGAACAGGACCGCGGTTTTCGCGTTGTTCCAGGGCCAGGGCTGCTCGCTCGATAGTTTCAGGGCCTGATCGCTCAGCATGGCGCTGATACTGCTGACGCGTGCGGCATCCAGCAGGCGGTAGTCACAGTTGATGCGGAGCCTGTCGCTGCTCTGCAGGCATTCGATATCGATGTCCCGGTTCAGCGTCTGCCAGGCCAGGGCGGGCACGCACGTCATCGCCAGTAAACAGATTGATAAGCATCTGCGTATTACATTTTTCATGAACGGTATCTCGCCGATTGGTTGCTCACAGTATAAATCATTTGTCGGGGATCAAAGGGTCGGGCAGGTCGTA
>JBFGPT010000296.1:0-2815 GCA_041564575.1 Gammaproteobacteria bacterium
GCATGCCGATGTCACGCCGGACCTGACCCTGTTGCTGGACCTGCCGGTGATACTCGGACTCGAACGCGTCGGCAAGCGCGGCGCCTCGGATCGTTTCGAGGCGGAAAAGCTCGAGTTCTTCACGGCAGTGCGGAACTGTTACCTGAACCTGGCGGCGGCGGAACCACACCGTTTCGCGGTCATCGACGCCAGTCGCTCCGTGGACGAGATCCAGGCCTGCATCCAGACCGTGCTGCAGGAGCGGGACCTGTTATGAAAGTCTATCCCTGGCAAGAGGTGCAGTGGCAACGCCTGCAGACTACCATCGCCCAACAACGCCTGCCGCACGCCCTGTTGCTGGAAGGACCGCCGGGTATCGGGTTGACGCATTTTTCAACGGCATTCGCCGCCGGCCTGCTGTGCGAACAACCACGACAAGGCTATGCCTGTGGCAAGTGCCGCTCCTGTCTCCTGCTGGATGCCGGCAGTCATCCTGATTTTCAGCGTATCCAGCCGGCAAAGGACAAGACCCAGATCAGCGTTGAGCTGGTCCGCGAACTCATTGCCTTCCTGCAGTTGAAAAGCCAGTATGGCCGCTACAAGGTCGCGGTAATTGAACCTGCGGACCTGATGAACGCCTCCTCGGCCAACGCCTTGCTGAAGACTCTGGAAGAACCTCCGCCGACCTCCCTCATGCTGTTGAACACGCACACCCCCGGACGGCTGCCGATCACCATCCGCAGCCGCTGCCAGAGACTGGCGTTTAAACCGCAACTGGACGAGGCCAGCCGGTCCTGGTTGGCAGACCGGCTTCAGCCCGACATGGACCCGGCGCTGCTCCTGAACCTGGCCGGCGCCCCGCTGGCGGCGCTGGATCTGGTGGAGAACGACCAGGTCGCTGTACGCGACCGGATCCTGGAGGATCTCGCGGCGATCCGTGGCGCAGCATTTGATCCGGTCGCTATCGGCCAGGCATGGCAGGGCATCGGTGCCGGCGATGTCATCATGTGGTTGCAACGCCTGTTTATGGACATGGTGCAATTGAAAATCAGCGAACATCCCCCCGGACTCAGGAACCCGGACCAGGCGCAACGTTTGCGTCGCTTTGCAAATGGGTTAGACTTAGGACAATTAGTCTCCTGTTGTCAGTTACTTGCGCGAATCTCTGCACAGCATGCGAGCACAGTCAGTTATAATGCCCAGGCCATGCTGGAAGAATTCGCGCTGTTCTGGCATGACATTGAAACCAGTGGAGGTATGAACCCGTGAGTGTCCCCGGCGGCCGTGATCCCAGGCAAGGCATCCTGTCTCTCACCATTCGCGATAAAAGCGCGCTATATGCGTCCTATATGCCGTTTATCAAAAACGGCGGCCTGTTCATTCCCACGGCCAAGCCCTACAGTCTCGGTGACGAGGTCTTCATGCTGTTGACGCTGATGGACAGCAAGGACAAGTTGCCGGTTGCCGGCAAGGTGGTCTGGATCACGCCCAAGGGGTCCCAGGGCAACAAGACCGCCGGTATCGGCGTGCAGTTCAGCGAACTCGACAAGGGCGCCACCAAGAACAAGATTGAGAACCAGCTCGCCGGCGCCCTGAAGTCCGATCGCCCGACGCATACACTTTAACTACCGGAGAAACATTACCCGGCAGTCGCGCCCGAGGGTGTTTCCCGGCCATTTGTTATCACTCGCCGGCCCTGGCCGGATCACACTATGTTAGTCGACTCCCACTGCCATATCCCGGTCATCGAAGGTATCGAACCGGAGCAGATCCTGGCCAACGCACGGGAAAACGGCATCAGCCATATGCTGTGTGTCTGTATTGACCTGGACAGCCTGCAACCCATTCTTGATCTCGCGGATCGCCATCCGCATATCTATGCCTCGGTCGGTGTGCACCCCAATACCCGCACGGCGCATGAACCCACGGTAGAGGAACTGGTCCGTCTGGCAACCTCGCATCCGAAGATCATCGGTATCGGCGAGACCGGTCTGGATTATTTCCGCAGCGAGGGCGATCTCGACTGGCAACGGGCGCGTTTTCGTACGCATATCCAGGCCGCACGGGCCGCGGACAAGCCGCTGATCATTCACTGCCGCGAGGCCAAAGACGACACCCTGCGCATCCTGGAAGAGGAGGGGGCCGATAACGTCGGCGGCGTCATGCATTGTTTCGTCGAAGACTGGGATGCCGCGCAGAAGGCCATGGCCCTGAATTTCTATATCTCGTTTTCCGGCATCGTCACCTTCAAGAATGCACGGCAATTGCAGGACGTGGCACGGCAGGTGCCGCTGGATAAAATGCTGGTGGAAACCGATGCGCCTTATCTGGCGCCGACCCCCTTTCGCGGCAAGACCAATCAACCGGCCTACGTACGTCACGTGGCGGAGTTTATTGCGCAACTCAGGGATGTCGATTATGCGCAGGTAGCGAGCCTGACTTCGAACAACTTTTTCAAGTTATTTAAAGTACAAAATAATAATTAAATCAATAAATTATATTTATAATTTCAAGTACTTTATTTATTGTTTCAGTGGTCGTGTAAAAGTGTGGTGAAAAGCGAATACCACCGCCGCGATGGGCGCAGATCACGCCCCTGGCGATCAGAGCCTTGTGCAGTTCCGCCGCATCATGCTCGACGGGTCTGAAATTCACGATGCCGGCGCGCCGCCGCGGATCCTCGGGCGTGATCATGTCAAAGCGGGCATCGTTGCCGAGCGCATCGACCAGGCTATCCACGCGTATGCTGATCTGCTGTTCGATATTGTCCATGCCGACTTCCAGTAGCAGGGACAGGCTGGCGCTCATGGCATGGATACCCAGCATATTCGGGCTA
>JBFGPT010000297.1:0-2813 GCA_041564575.1 Gammaproteobacteria bacterium
ACTGACGCAAAGCCTGCCCCCGGGCTGTCTGCTGGCGGATGAAGAATCACTGCGCCCGTATGAATGCGATGGCCTGTCCGCCTACCGCCAGCGTCCCGGATGTGTCGTAATGCCGGAAACAGTGGCACAGGTACAGAACATCATGCGCCTGTGTCACCGCCACAAGGTTCCGGTCGTGGCGCGCGGTGGTGGTACCGGATTGTCCGGTGGCGCCCTGCCATTGAATGACGGGGTATTGCTGAGTTTGGCGAAATTCAACCGCATCCTGGCACTGGATGCGGCGCAGAAGATCGCCCGTGTCGAACCCGGTGTGCGAAATCTCCAGGTCTCGGAGGTGGCGGCGGATTATGGACTGTTTTACGCCCCCGATCCCTCTTCGCAAATCGCCTGTACCATCGGCGGTAACGTGGCCGAAAATTCCGGCGGCGTGCATTGCCTGAAATACGGGCTGACAGTACATAATGTGCTGGCGGCAAAACTGGTGACTGCAGAAGGGGATCTGCTCGAACTCGGCAGCGAGTCGCCGGATTGTCCGGGACTGGATCTGATGGCCCTGATCACCGGCTCGGAAGGTCTGCTGGGCATCATCGTCGAAGTGACCCTGAAACTGCTGCCCAGGCCAATACATGAACAGGTCATCCTGATCGCCTTCGATTCAATCGAGGATGCCGGTCATGCCGTCGCCCGGATCATTGCTAGCGGCATTATCCCGGCCGGACTGGAAATGATGGACAACGCCTGCATCCGCGCGGTTGAGGAATTTGTCCATGCCGGCTACCCGACCGATGCCGCGGCCATACTGATCTGTGAACTGGATGGCACGGCCGAGGAAATCGACGAGCAACAGGCGCGCATTGTCGAATTGATGCGCGCCTGCCAGGCCAGCGATTTGCGCATCGCGGCCAGCGCCGCAGAGGGCCGCCTGTTCTGGGCCGGACGCAAGGCGGCGTTTCCCGCCGTGGGACGCATATCGACGGATTACTATTGCATGGACGGCACCATCCCGAAGAAACACCTGGCCCGGGTCCTCGGTCAAATCACCGCCTTGTCACGGGAATACGGCCTGGCGGTGGTCAATGTATTTCATGCCGGTGACGGCAATCTGCACCCGCTGATCCTGTACGACATCGGCCGGCCCGGTGAACTCGAGCGCGCGGAGGAATTCGGCGGCAGGATACTGGAGTTGTGTATCGAGGTTGGCGGCACGATCACCGGCGAGCACGGGGTGGGGATCGAAAAGATCAACCAGATGTGCCTGCAGTTCAACGACGAGGAACGGGCCCAGTTCCATGCCATCAAGGAGGCCTTCGATGCAGACCTGCTGCTGAATCCCGGCAAGGCCATCCCGACGCTGAACCGCTGCGCCGAGTTCGGCGCCATGCACGTGCATCACGGCCAGACGGCCTTCCCGGACCTCGAACGTTTTTAAAGACGGTCTTGCCGACATGTTACCCGGCCCGCAGGAAGGCGCTCTTAAGGAGATCAGGCAACAACTGGCCGACCAGGTGCGCAGCGCCTGCTCGGCCGCCACACCTCTGGTGATCCGCGCGGGCGGCAGCAAGGCATTTTACGGTCAACCGGTGACGGGCGAAGCGCTGCACATCGATGCCTACCGTGGTGTACTGGATCATGACCCTTCTGAATTGGTGCTCAGCGCGGCGGCCGGCACCCCACTGAAGGAGATCGAAGACACCCTGGCGGCACAGGGCCAGTTTCTGCCGTTCGACCCCCCCGCGCATGACGACCGGACGACGCTGGGTGGTATCATCGCCACGGGTCTGTCCGGTCCACGCCGGCCCTGGACCGGACCAGTACGGGATTATGTACTGGGTATCCGTTGTATCAATGGTCGTGGCCAGATCCTTAAATTTGGCGGCCAGGTGATTAAAAATGTCGCCGGTTACGATGTGTCGCGACTGCTGACTGGGTCGATGGGCACGCTGGCGGTGATTCTCGAGGTTTCGCTTAAGGTACTGCCGCGCCCGGCTTTCGAGCTCGGACTGATCGCCGAGATGCCCCTGGCAAAGGCGCGGGATTATATCCAGCATTGGTCATTACGGCCCATGCCTGTGTCGGGCGCCTGTTATTACGCAGGCCGTTTGCGATTGCGTCTGTCGGGTTACGAACAGGCGGTGCGCAAGGTCGCCGCGGAGAGTGGCTTGCAACAGGACGATAACCTGGATTTCTGGAACAATCTCAGGCACCAGCGCCTGGCGTTTTTCAGGCCCGAAGGCCCGCTCTGGCGCGTTTCACTGCCGGCCCGGCACATGACGTTCGACTGGCCGGGCGAGCGTTTGATCGACTGGGGCGGAAGCCTGCACTGGATAAACACCGATACCAACGCGGAGGAACTGCGTAACGCCGTGGCCGCCGCCGGCGGCCATGCCACCCTGTATCATGCCGGCGGTATTGAGGCGCCAAGATTTCATCCCCTGCCGGCGGCGCTCATGCAATTACAGCGCAGGCTGAAGGCTGCGTTTGATCCGTCCGGCATACTGAATCCGGGCAGGATGTACCCGGGCCTGTAGGCAAACACGATGAAGACCGAACTGTCCGATGCCGTACGTGACACGCCCGAGGGGCGCCGGGCCGATGCCGTCCTGCGCAAGTGCGTGCATTGCGGATTCTGTAATGCCACCTGTCCCACCTACCAGTTGCTGGGCGATGAACTGGATGGACCGCGCGGGCGTATTTACCTGATTAAATCCTTGCTGGAAGGCAATGACTACAGCCGCGAGACGCAACGTCATCTGGACAGATGCCTGACTTGCCGCAGTTGCGAAACAACCTGTCCCTCGGGGGTGGAGTACAAC
>JBFGPT010000298.1:0-2809 GCA_041564575.1 Gammaproteobacteria bacterium
ACTGCATAAATTTTTTGCATGACGGTCTCCCTGATAACTACCGTGTCAACCAGGAACTCCTGGTTCTTGTTATGCAGGGAATTGTTCCAGACAATGAAAAATATCGTGATGCTGAAGTCCAGCCCGAGGGCGACCGTGACCGCGTAGATCAGCCAGATCGGAATATAATCTGTACGGGAATTATCCATTCGGGCGAGGGAAATTATTCGTAGACTATTTCAACCCGCTGAAGATAATCGGCAAGCTGATCCGTCAGGGTTGTCGCGGTTTCCAGGTCCTGCTGTTTGGCGGCATTCTCTATGCCGGCACCCAGTTCCGACATGTGTTCAAAACCATAACCTCCGCCGACACCCTTGAGATTGTGACCCGTGGACTGGATTACGGCAAAGTCACTGGCTGCCAGCGCCTGCCTGAGCTTGTCGATATCTGCAGAGCGGTTTTCGAGAAAACCCGGGATCAAGTCCTCAAGGTCAGCGTCAACACTGACGGTAATCCTGTTTTCACTCATAGACACCCTCCCGAAGCCTGATACCGGGGTATCAAGCGATTGTGATTGATTATTCCTGTTCTGTAATTTTAGAGGATTTTCCGGTCCGAAACTGTGTTGGATCGATATTGTGCTGATTCAGTAACTTGTAGAATTCCGTGCGGTTACGTCCGGCGATGCGCGCGGCATTGGCGACGTGGCCCGAAGTGACGCGCAGGACGCTGATCAGGTAGTTCCGTTCGAAAGCGGTCTTGGCCTCTTTCAGTGTCTGCATGGGGCCCGGCTTGTCATGCAAGGCGGTCTTGGCAAGGCTGGCGGGAATGGTGGCGGTCTTGCACAGGGTGACGCACAGGTCGACAACATTCATCAGCTGCCGAATGTTACCCGGCCAGGCGGCGGACACCAGCAGATCCATGGCATCCGGTGCGAATCTTTTCTTCTTCTTGCCTGAACGATTCGCGGATTCCGCCAGGAAATGCTCAATGAGCACGGGAATATCATCACGGCGATTGGCGAGATCCGGGATCTCCAGCGGTACGACCTTGAGGCGGTAATACAGATCTTCGCGAAATTCTCCCTTTTCGACGGCCTCTTCCAGGTCTCGGTGGGTGGCGGAAATGACCCGGACATCGATAGGATAGGAACGCGTGGATCCGACTGGCCGTACCTGCAGATCCTGTAGTACCCGCAGCAACTTGACCTGCAGCGACAACGGCATGTCCCCGATTTCATCCAGAAATATGGTGCCGCCGCTGGCAGCCTTGAACAGACCCTCATGCTTGGTATTGGCCCCGGTAAAGGCGCCTTTTTCGTGTCCGAACAGCTCGGACTCCAGCAACTGTTCCGGTATAGCGCCACAGTTGACGGCGATGAAGGGATGCTCCCTGCGGGCGCTGGCATCGTGGATAACCTTGGCAAAAACCTCCTTGCCGGTACCGGTGGCACCGCTGATAAAGACGGTCACATCGCTTTCGGCCACCAGTCTGGCAAGTTCCACCAGTTGCGCCATCTCCTTGCTGCGGTAGATGATTTTCTTGTCCAGCTCCTCGTGAATCGCACTATCACCGGAGATGCGCATGGCGCGCCTGGATTGATCGATCAATTCCTCTTTCTGCACCGGCTTGGTCAGAAACGCGGCGCTGCCCAGATGCGTCGCCCGCACGGCATCCGGGATCTGCGCCTGGCCGCTGAGCATGATGACTGGAAGCAGTGGATTGTCCTGGTGGATCTCCGACAGCAGTTGCATGCCGTCCATGCCGCCCATGAACAAATCCGTTATGACCAGATCGGGCTGGACGATTCCGACCTGGGTGATGGCCTCTTCGCCGGAATTGCAGGTGATGACCTCAAACGACTCCTTTTTCAGCCACGTGGATACGAGCGCGAGGATATCGTCGTCGTCATCCACCAGCAGGACCTTGTGCTGCCGTTCCTGGTTTTCAGCCATGTTCAATCTCTTTCTGGCAAAACACTGATACGTAATGTCCGGTTCATGGTACGTCGTTCTCGCCGGTACTGAAACAAACCGCTATTCCACTGTGACGGATTTTGCCAGATTTCTCGGCTGATCGACATCCGCGCCCTTGAGCACGGCAACATGATAGGCAAAAAGCTGTAAGGGTACGGTATAAATCACCGGCGCGACGATGTCCGCCACGGTCGTCACCTTGAATACCTGTACGCCTTCTGTGGCCTCGACAGTGGCCGCGTTATCCGCGAATACATACAGCTTGCCACCCCGGGCGCGAACTTCATGCAGGTTGGATTTCAGTTTCTCAAGCAAGGCATCGTTCGGCGCAATGGTGATGACCGGCATGTCGTCATCCACCAGCGCCAGCGGCCCGTGTTTCAGTTCGCCGGCGGCATAGGCCTCGGCGTGTATATAGGATATCTCCTTGAGCTTCAGCGCGCCCTCCATCGCGATCGGCAACATCGTCCCGCGGCCCAGGAACAGGGCATGATGCTTGTTGGCGAACTGTTCCGCGAGGTTGCTGATCAGGTCATTCATCTCCAGAACCGTGTTGATACGGCCGGGCAAACCTTCGAGTTCGTTGACGATCTCCGCTTCAGTCGCTTCCGCAAGACCGTTGTTCTTGCCCAGCGCCAGCACCAGCAGCAACAAGGCCACGAGTTGCGTGGAGAACGCCTTGGTCGAGGCCACACCGATCTCGGGACCGGCCCGGGTCATGAAGACCAGTTCCGAACCACGCACGAGTGAACTCTCGGCGACATTACAGATTGTCAGTGTCGACAGGTAACCGGAAGTCCGGGCAAGTTCGAGTGCCGCGAGGCTGTCCGCCGTCTCGCCGGACTGTGAAATGG
>JBFGPT010000299.1:0-2764 GCA_041564575.1 Gammaproteobacteria bacterium
AGGTAGGCCAGCGGTAACAGGATAACAATGAGGTAAAACAGCACCCAGAATCCGACCGTCTTGCGCTGGAGCTGGGCCGGCTCGCCGAGGTAGACCAGGAAATTCACCAGGTCGTGTATGGTCTGACGATACTCCTCCGGAGTCTGGGCCCCCTGTGTGATCAACTCGAGCTCGGTGATAATTCTTTTCTGTCCACCCTCAGCAGTCTGGACAGTTTCATACACCGGTGCCTGCATGCCCTGTAATTCCCAAAGTACATGCGGCATGCCGACATCCTTGAAGACCAGGTTATTGACCCCCATCGGGCGGGTATCGTCCCGGTAGAATGTCAGGAAATAAGTGTACAACCAGTCGGCGCCGCGCGAGCGTGCAATGACCGACAGGTCCGGCGGATTGACACCGAAATATACCTCCTCGGCGTCCGCCTTGCGCATCGCGATGTCCATGGTATCTCCGACCTTGTGTTCCGGGTTGAAAATGAAGTTCGTCTTCAACACATCCTCGCTGATGCCGATGTCGCTGGCCATGCGGTTGTAACGCATGTAGGACGCGGAGTGACAACCCGTGCAATAGTTGACGAAGGTCGTCGCGCCCCTTTGCAGGGATTCCTTGTCATTCAGATTGATATCGGCGTGATAGAGCTTGAATCCGCCGCCCGCGGCCAGGGCCAGTGCAGGCATGCAACTCACTAACAGGCTAATCATCATTCTCAACATGTCACGTCACCCTTTCCGGAACCGGTTTATCATTATCCGTACTGGTGTAGAACGGCATGAGCAGGAAGAACAGGAAATAAACCACGGAGAAGAACCGCGCCAACCAGGTATACAGCGGGGTCGCAACCTGCATGCCGAGATACCCCAGGCTCAGGAAACTGATCACGAACAGCGTTAACGCGGTTTTGTATTTCCAGCCCCGGTAGCGAATGGATTTGACCGGGCTGCGATCCAGCCAGGGCAAAAACATGAAAAACACGGTGGCCAGACCCATGGCGATGACGCCGCCAAGTTGACTGGGGATGGCCCTGAGGATTGCGTAAAACGGTGTGAAATACCAGACCGGAGCGATGTGTTCCGGTGTTTTCAGGGGATCGGCCGGAATGAAATTCGCGTGTTCCAGAAAATAACCGCCCATCTCCGGCGCAAAAAATACCACCGAGCAGAAGAAGATCAGGAACACCACGACACCGACGATGTCCTTGACGGTGTAATAGGGATGAAACGGGATGCCGTCGAGCGGGATACCGTTGTCATCCTTGTGTTTCTTGATCTCGACGCCGTCCGGGTTGTTGGAGCCCACCTCGTGCAACGCCAGGATGTGCACCCCGACCAGACCGCACAGCACCAGTGGCAGTGCGATCACGTGCAGGGAGAAAAACCGGTTCAGGGTGACATCGGAGACCACGTAATCACCCCGGATCAGCAGGGCCAGGTCGTCGCCGATGACCGGTAATGCGCCGAACAGGGAGATGATTACCTGGGCGCCCCAGTAGGACATCTGCCCCCACGGCAACAGGTAACCGAAGAAGGCCTCGCCCATGAGGGTGAAATAGATGATCATGCCGGTCAGCCACAGCAGTTCCCTGGGCTTCTTGTAGGACCCGTACAGCAGGGCCCGGAACATGTGCAGGTATATCACCACGAAAAATGCCGAGGCGCCGGTTGAATGCATGTAGCGTATCCACCAGCCCCATTCAACATCGCGCATGATGTATTCTACCGAGGCGAAGGCATGTTCCGCCGAGGGCTTGTAATTCATGGTCAACCAGATACCGGTTACGATCTGTATGACCAGCACCAGCAGGGCCAGTGAACCGAAGAAATACCAGAAGTTGAAATTCTTGGGCGCGTAATATTTGGCCAGATGCTCGTTCCACATCTTGAGCAGGGGAAAACGATCATCGACCCAGCCGACCAGGCCGTTCACGGCTTGCATCACTTTATCCATCAACCCACTCCCGAGTCATCGCCGATCAGCACGCGGCTGTCGCTCAGGTATTTATGTGGCGGGACAACGAGATTCGCCGGCGCCGGTACCCCCTTGAACACGCGGCCGGCGAGATCGAACCGGGAGCCGTGACCGGGACAGAAAAAACCGCCCTGCCAGTCTTCGCCGAGGGTATCCGATTCACCCTTGCGGACATAACTGGGCGAACAACCGAGGTGGGTACACAGGCCGACGACAATGAGGTACTCCGGTTTGATCGAACGGTGTTCATCACTGGCATAGGCCGGTTGTTGTTCCACTTCGGAGTCCGGATCCCTGAGTTCCTCCGCGAGTCCCGGCAATGTATCCAGGTCTTCCTTGCTCCGGCGCAGGATCCAGATGGGCTTGCCCTGCCACTGTTCGATCTTGAGACCGCCTGGCGCCAGGTCGCTGAGATCGATCTCGACCGGGGCACCGATTGCCCGGGCCTTGGCGCTGGGCGTCAGGGTAGAAATAAATGGAACCGCCGCCGCAACAGCTCCAGCCCCGCCGACCACCGTCGCGGCTGCTGTGAGAAAGCGGCGCCGGTCTTTGTCCATACCTTCGCTACTCATTGAATATAGGTCCTTAATTGGCTGTGAATCAAATATAACGGCAGTATATCATGATCAATTAAACTGTTTGCCTGTTGCAAACCCCGGATCATCTACCGCGAAACTGAACGCATGCCTACACGTAAAACGCTTGTTTTTATCATACAGTCCGTGCTGGCGGGCATGAGCATAGCCCTGGTCATCCTGTTGATCAATCCTCGCTGGCTGGGCAACGGGACAGACCC
>JBFGPT010000300.1:0-2764 GCA_041564575.1 Gammaproteobacteria bacterium
GCAACCGCGCTCGGTGGATCTGCACACCTCGCCGTTCCCCGGGTTCCCCACCGATATGCAGGCGCAATTTACCGCGATGAACTGTATCGCCTCGGGTACCGGCACCATCACAGAAACAGTGTTCGAAAACCGTTTCATGCATATTCATGAATTGCAGCGCATGGGCGCGGATCTGAAACTCGAGGGCAATACCGTCATCAGCCGGGGCGTGAACAAACTCAACAGCGCGCCGGTGATGGCCACCGACCTCAGGGCCTCGGCCAGTCTGGTACTGGCAGGGCTGGTGGCCTCGGGTGAAACAGTCGTGGATCGTATTTATCATATCGACCGGGGTTACGAGACCATCGAGGAGAAACTGAGCGCACTCGGTGCGCGGATCAAGCGGGTGCCCAGCTAGACCGCGTTCATCCGTTCAGGCCGTGCCGGACGTACCATCATGAAACAAACGCTGACCATCGCCATATCGAAAGGCCGCATCCTGCAGGAGTGCCTGCCGCTGTTGCAGCGGGCCGGTATCAGTCCTGAGGAAAACCCGGACGCCACGCGCAAGCTGATCCTCAAGACCAGCCGCGCAGACCTGGAACTGATCATCGTGCGCGCCGCCGACGTGCCGACCTACGTGGAATACGGCGCGGCGGACCTCGGCATCGCCGGCAAGGATGTCCTGCTGGAATACGCCGGTGACGGCCTGTACGAACCGCTGGACCTGGCTATCGCGCGCTGCCGGCTGATGCTGGCCGGGCCGGTCGATGCGTCGGGGATCAACGGCCGCCCGCGCGTCGCCACCAAATACATCAATACTACCCGGGAATATTTTGCCGCCCAGGGCAAGCAGGTCGAGGTCATCAAGCTGTACGGGTCGATGGAACTGGCGCCGATCCTCGGTCTCGCCGATCAGATCGTCGACCTGGTCGATACTGGTAATACGCTGAAGGCGAACGGCCTGGCCCCGATCGAACTGATCGCGGAGATCAGTTCCCGCCTGATCGTGAACAAGGCGTCGATGAAGATGAAACATGCCGCCATCAAACCCCTGATCGACAGGCTGGCGGAGGCCGTAGAGAAATGAAGATGCGCAGACTGGACAGCAGCCAGGCCGGTTTTGAACAGGCCTTGATGGCCCTGCTGGCGACCACCGACGAACCGGATGCGACCGTCAGGGAACGCGTCGAGCAGATCATCGGCGCGGTCCGCGAACGCGGTGATACCGCGTTGCTGGAATATACCAACCAGTTCGATGACCGCACGGCCGCTCTGGCCGACCTCGAGGTTCCGAAACAGGCCCTGGCCGCGGCCGTCGAGGAACTCGACGAGACACTGGTCAGCGCCCTGCGCGAAGCTGCGGAACGCGTGCGCGCTTACCATGAAAGACAAAAGGCCTCTTCCTGGGTATATACGGATAAAGACGGCACCGAGCTGGGACAGCAGGTTACACCGCTTGACCGGGTCGGGGTTTACGTGCCCGGCGGCAAGGCGGCCTATCCTTCCTCGGTACTGATGAACGTGATCCCGGCCCAGGTCGCCGGTGTCGCCGAGATCATCATGGTGGTGCCGGCCCCCGGCGGCAGCCTGAACCCGGTGGTCATGGCCGCGGCGCATATCCTTGGCGTCGACCGGGTGTTTTCCATCGGTGGCGCCCAGGCGGTTGCGGCGCTGGCTTACGGTACGGAAACCGTGCCGCGGGTGGACAAGATCGTCGGTCCCGGCAATATCTATGTCGCCACCGCCAAGCGCATGGTCTTCGGTGCGGTCGGAATCGATATGATCGCTGGCCCCTCCGAGGTGCTGGTGGTCTGCGATAGCAGTGCCGATCCCGACTGGATTGCGATGGACCTGTTCGCCCAGGCGGAACACGACGAGGAAGCCAGTTCCCTGCTGGTGTGTCCGGATGCCGGATTCCTGGACCGCGTCGAGAACAGTATTGAACGCCTGTTGCCTGACATGGAACGCAGCAAAATCATCGAGACTTCACTGGCGGCCAACGGTGCGCTGATCAAGGTCAAAGACCTGGGTGAGGCGGTGGCGGTTATCAACCGCGTGGCGCCGGAACACCTGGAGCTGGCAGTCGCCGATCCCGACGTCCTGTTGCCGGATATCCGCCATGCCGGGGCCATTTTTCTCGGTCACTACACGGCGGAGGCCCTGGGCGATTATTGTGCCGGACCGAACCACGTCCTGCCGACGGCACGCACCGCACGTTTTTCATCGCCGCTGGGGGTCTACGATTTTCAAAAACGCTCGTCCCTGATCCGCTGTACCGAGCAATCCTCGTCTATCCTCGCCGGGACCGCCTCGGTGCTGGCCCGTGGCGAGGGGCTGACGGCACACGCCCGCTCGGCGGAATACCGGCTCAAATCCTGACCGGCATGGCGTCCGGGGAGGATCGCATCGCGCGCTGGATCAATCCCGTGATCCGTTCCATGTCGGCTTACCATGTGCCGGAGTCCGCCGGCCTGATCAAGCTTGATGCCATGGAAAATCCATGGACATTGCCGGACGCAACGCTGCGCGAGTGGTCTGACCGTCTGCAGTCGGCCGCGATCAACCGCTACCCGGACCCCGGGGCCCACGCCCTGAAACACACCCTGGCCCGGGTCATGGCCGTGCCGGCGGGCCAGTCCCTGTTACTCGGCAACGGTTCCGATGAAATCATCCAGTTGATCATGACCGCTATCGCCGCGCCCGGCCGCGTCGTCCTGACCGCCGAGCCCGGTTTCGTCATGTACGGGATTCTCGCCCGCACGCTGGGCCTGGAGTACGCCGC
>JBFGPT010000301.1:0-2762 GCA_041564575.1 Gammaproteobacteria bacterium
AGGCCGTATCGAGGTCAACCGCGATCAATGTACCCTGTGCATGTCTTGTGCCTCGCTGTGTCCACGGGGGGCCATAGCCGCGGGGGGCGATACCCCAGTATTGAAGTTCGTGGAATCCGAATGCGTACAGTGCGGACTGTGTGAAGCCGGTTGTCCCGAGGATGCCATCCGGCTGTTCCCGCGCCTGCTCAACGACCGCGAAGCCAGGATCAATCCAGTAATCCTGAATGAAGAGCCGGTGTACGCCTGCATCCGTTGCGGGAAACCCTTTGCAACCCGCAAGATGATCGATACGATCATGGGCAAGTTGAAAGATCATCCCATGTTTCAGGACGGACGCCTGCAACATTTGCAAATGTGCGAGGATTGCCGGGTCAAGGCGCAATTTGATGCGCCATCAAATCATTAAACAACCTGAAATGGTCAAGCGCCTTGCACACATTCACCTGTATTGACCTCGGCTGATATGCAGCAGACAGATCTTCAGCTATCCCGGGAAGAACAACTCTGGCGCGCCAATACCTACGGCCTGTTGGCCAGCCTGCTGGCCGGGCCGCCCGCTGACGCTACCCTGGCGCTGCTCACCGCTCTGGATGCCGGCGATACCGATCCGCGGGAAACAGATATCGGCAAGGCATTGCAACAACTGGTTGCTCGCGCTCGATCACTGGATAGCGATGTCGTCCGCGATGAGTTCGCGACCCTGTTCATCGGTGTCACCCGCGGCGAGGTCGTGCCCTACGGGTCCTGGTACCAGTCCGGTTTCATGATGGACAAGCCACTGGCGGAACTGCGCAGCACCCTGGGACAACTCGGTTATGAGCGGCGTGAGGGCGTCTATGAATCCGAGGATCATATCGCCGCACTGTGTGATCTGATGCGTGGATTGATCCTGGACGCGGAAGATGATTTCAAAACCGCACTGGACAAGCAGCGTGCCGTTTACCGGGCTCACCTGTCGCCCTGGGCCGGCCGCTTTTTTAACGACCTGTCTTTGGCCGAACACGGCGACTTTTACCGGGCTCTGGCGAAGCTCGGCGGATCCTTCATGGCGCTGGAAGACAAATATCTGAAAATGCAGGGCTGAATCCGTCAACATCAGGCATTTTGACTCGCTATATCGCCAAAGGTATGATTCCGGACAGCAGTAAAATAACTACAAACTTCGAGATGAGCGCAGACATGCAACCAGTCAACCAGCCAAGACGCTCTTTTCTCGGCGGCCTCGTTGCGGGACTTGGCGGCCTCATAG
This sequence comes from Gammaproteobacteria bacterium, assembly GCA_041564575.1. Classification (GTDB taxonomy): domain Bacteria; phylum Pseudomonadota; class Gammaproteobacteria; order Eutrophobiales; family Eutrophobiaceae; genus UBA4486. The sequence goes on from JBFGPT010000301.1 coordinate 1,253, forward strand.
CCATGACCCGACTGAACAGCGCCCCGGCGGCCAGCGTGCCACAACCGGAGCAGCAGCAAGAGAACGCCGGATACAAGGGCTACCACGAATCAGCACACGTCAGGTCTTATTACGACAAGGCCAGATTCTAGGCAGGCTGAATACCGGGTGTACGGCTTATCGTCATTGGGCGAGGCACTCGCTGACGCACTTTTGCAACAGAGGTGAGAAGTGTGAAACTTGAAAAAATTACCAGTATCCCTGCGTCGGATCCGGTTGTTAAAGCCGCGCACATGTCATCAGCCACCGGCAACTCCGGCGGTGAATCCATTGATCGACGTACCTTCCTGCGTCGCTCCGGCCTGGCCGCCGGCGGTGTCGCTTTTCTCTCGCTTATGCCACCAATGCTGCGCAAGGCCGAGGCAAATCTCGGTCAACAACCGGCCTACGAAGGTAAAATAAAGCAAATCAGGACTATCTGTTCGCATTGCTCGGTCGGTTGCGGCGTCATCGCGGAAGTCCAGAACGGCATCTGGATCGGACAGGAGCCGGCCTTTGATCATCCCATCAACCTCGGCGCGCATTGCGCCAAGGGCGCCTCGGTACGCGAGACCGGGCTGGCCGACCGGCGACTTAAATATCCCATGAAACTCAAGGGCGGCAAATGGGTGCGGCTGTCCTGGGACGAAGCGATCGACGAACTCGGCGACAAGTTGCTCGCCATCCGGGAAAAGACGGGACCCGACTCGGTGTACTGGGTCGGCTCTTCCCAGCACAGTAACGAACAAGCCTACCTGCTGCGCAAGTTCGCCGCCTGCTGGGGCTCGAACAACATTGATCACCAGGCCCGGATCTGCCACTCGACCACCGTGGCCGGCGTCGCCAACACCTGGGGTTACGGCGCCATGACCAATTCCTACAACGATATCCACAACACGAAGGCCATTATCATCATCGGCGGCAATCCCGCCGAGGCCCACCCGATATCGATGCAACATATCTTCCGCGCCAAGGAGCGCGGTGCCGACCTGATCGTGGTCGACCCGAGGTTTACCCGTACCGCGGCACACGCCGATCATTACATCCGCATCCGCCCGGGCACCGACGTGCCCTTCGTCTGGGGCATGCTATGGCATGTGTTCGAAAACGGCTGGGAAGACCGCGAATATATCGAACAGCGTGTCTACGGCATGGACGAGGTACGCAAGGAAGTGGCGAAATGGACCCCGGACGAAGTGGAACGGGTCACCGGTATTTCCGAACAGGATGTCTACCAGGCCGCGCGGACCATGGCCGAGAACCGGCCCGGCACCCTGGTCTGGTGTATGGGCGGCACCCAGCACCACATCGGTAATAACAACACGCGCGCCTACTGCATCTTCCAGTTGGCCCTCGGCAACATCGGCGTTTCCGGCGGCGGCACCAATATTTTCCGCGGCCACGACAACGTCCAGGGCGCGACCGATCTGGGCCCGAACTGCGATTCCCTGCCGGCCTATTACGGTCTCTCGGAACAGGCCTGGCAGCACTG
>JBFGPT010000302.1:0-2723 GCA_041564575.1 Gammaproteobacteria bacterium
GATCGGGCTGCGAAACACCATGACACCCTTGATACTCAGACTCGATATCGCCGGCTCCCCGGTTCGCTGGATCCCCTGGCAGGATGCGGTGTCGCTGCACAGTCGCGATATGATCGCCTGGACGGCAGGTGAGAGCATTTTTACCTTTCATGGTGGTGTTTGCCGCAGGACCGGTGAACGATCCCGGGTGAATATCAACTCTATCATCGCCATCAAACGCTCCAGCCCCGGAAAATACACGAAACGCACCATCCCGCCGCTGACCAACCGGGAACTGTTCCTGCGCGATGCACACCTGTGCATGTATTGCGGCAGCCAGCACCGCGAATCGCACCTGACGCGCGACCATGTGGTACCGCTGTCACGCGGCGGTCGTGACCGCTGGTCCAATGTTGTCACAGCATGCAAGCATTGCAATACCCACAAGGGCAACCGGACACCCGAGCAGGCAAAGATGCCATTGCTTGCGATCCCCTACGTACCCAACTGGGCGGAATACCTGGCACTTTCAAACCGCAAAATTCTTGCCGATCAGATGGAGTTTCTCAAATCCCAGTTCAGTGGCCGGCCAATGCCCTTCTATCAACAGTAGTCCCAAGTCCGGCCAACGACACCGGAATTCGCCCGCCTGTCCCTGATATCCATGGAATCCAGTCTACGCATGCGCCTCGTCCAGGAGCCGATCGTCCCGATCGTCGCAAGCCTGATACGCGAAAATCCCGGCACTTTGTCGCTGGGACAGGGCGTGGCCTGGTACGGCCCACCGCCGGCGGCCTTCGAACGGGCGCAGATCGAGATGCGGTTGCCGGACAACCAGTTATATGCGCCGGTGGAAGGCATCGAGGAATTACGCCAGGCCGTGGCGGAAAAACTGGCACAGGACAACGGCATTTGCCTGGAGGACGGCAAGCAGATCGTGGTCACGGCCGGCGCCAATATGGGCTTTCTGAATGCCATCATGGCGATTACCAGTCCGGGCGACGAGGTTATCCTGCTCGCTCCGTATTACTTTAACCATGAGATGACCATCCGTATGCTGGATTGCTCGGCCGTCATCGTCGACACGGATGATCGTTATCATCCGTGCATCGATGCACTGAAGGCCGCGATTAATACTCGTACCCGGGCCATTGTCAGCATCTCGCCGAACAATCCAACCGGCGCGGTCTACCGCCGCGAGGAATTGCTTGCCATCAATGAACTCTGCCGGCAACACGGCATCTACCACATCTGTGACGAGGCCTACGAATATTTTACCTATGACGATCACCGGCATTTCTCCGTGGCCAGCCTGGCAACCGCAACACCGCACACCATCAGCCTGTTTTCACTTTCGAAATCCTATGGTTTCGCCGGCTGGCGCATCGGTTATATGGTGATACCCGGTCAACTGTTTGATGCCGTACGCAAGGTCCAGGACAGCAACCTGATCTGTGCTCCGGTCGTATCCCAATACGCCGCCCTCGGCGCCATCGGCAGCGGCCACCACTATTGCAAATTACGGCAGGAGATTATCAGGCAAAACCGCGAACACGCCCTGTCGACTGCGCAACAACTTGATTGCATCAGTGGCGGCGTACATGCGGAGGGCGCATTTTACCTGTTGCTGAAAATCGGGGCCGCAGAGGATTCACACGATCTTTGCCGGCGACTGATTCGTGAACACGCCGTGGCGGTCATTCCAGGCGGGGCCTTCGGCGTGACAGATGAATGCGCGATCAGAATATCCTATGGCGCGCTGGCCCCGGACACGTTTGAACTTGCGATGGGCAGACTGGCCAAAGGCCTGAATGCCATTGTAAAACACTGATAGAATCCCGGAACAACCAATCAGATGGAGTCAAATTAAATGAAAATTATCATGATCATGGGCCTGGCACTGCTAGCCAGCAGTACAGCCGTGGCGATCGATGACGGCGGCAATTATGCGGTCTGGGGCGTCGGCCAGAAATCCTGCTTTCACTACAACAAGGCCCGTGAAAACGACAGTTACGATAACTATACAAACTATATCAAGGGCTTTCTCACGGCCTTCAATATCACGGAGCCCGAAACATACAGCATTTCCGGTTCCATGCCCTTCAATGAAATCCTCGCGTGGATTGACGACAGCTGTGAACTGAAACAGGTGCATTCGCTGGAACAAACCCTGTTAGAATTCATTGAAACGCATTATGAATCCAGGATGCGCCGCGCCCGCACGGGCATGGGCAGGTAGCTGTCGGCCATTTTAAATACCTGATGGTTTTCAGGTAATTAGATAATTGGCGCGAGGCGTCTTGGCCGTTGCCGCCGATTCTGGATACTGTGAAGATTACCCGTTTATATTACGCAATATTATTGATTCTAATCAATAAATCAGTCATCATTATATTGTAAATTCTGGGGATGTACTCAGCCTTTGCTCATATTGGGAGATAAAAATATGCAAACTAAACTCGTCAAAATTACTTTAATCGCCGCTTCTGTCGCTATGTTGGGTGGTTGTGCCACGGTCACATCAGAGCAACTGGCGGAAGTCCGCTCTATCGCCACTTCAGCCGCCGCCGATGCAAACCAGGCAATGGGTCAGGCTAACAACGCATTACAGGTCGCCAATGAAGCCAATATCACTGCGCTTGACGCACAACGGTCCGCAGAACTGGCACTGGAATGCTGCAACGAAAATTCAGCCAAGCTGGACCGCATGTTCCAGAAGGCCATGATGAAATAAGACAGGAACA
>JBFGPT010000303.1:0-2707 GCA_041564575.1 Gammaproteobacteria bacterium
CAGCCGATGACGGTTATGCCATGTTCGCCTCCCTGCTGGCGATCGAGTCGCTGCAACAGCAGGGCATCCCGCACGGGCGCTGCGTGGTGATCATCGAGGCCTGCGAGGAAAGCGGCAGCCCGGACCTGCCCGGTTATGTCGACCATATGGAATCACAGCTGGGCACCCCGGACCTGGTGATCTGCCTGGACTCGGGCTGCGGCAACTACGAACAACTCTGGTGCACCACCTCCCTGCGCGGCCTGATCGGCGGGGAATTGCGCATCGAGGTCCTCGGCGAAGGTATTCACTCGGGTGATGCGGGTGGTGTCGTACCGTGCAGCTTCCGCATCCTCAGACAGTTGCTGGATCGCATCGAGGACAGCGACAGTGGCGAGATCATTGGCGATTTCCATGTCGACATCCCAGACCAGCGCCTGCAGCAGGCGCGCGCTGCCGCGGCGATGCTCGGTGATGCGATCCATACCCGGTTTCCGCTCAGCGGCAACACCCGGCCGGTCAACCCGGACCCGTATGAGCTGATCCTGAACCGCAGCTGGCGGCCGGCACTGTCGGTGATCGGCGCCGACGGATTGCCGCCGATTCAATCGGCCGGCAACGTCTTGCGACCGATGACCGCGGTCAAGCTGTCCCTGCGCCTGCCGCCGACCTGCGATGCCGAATCCGCCTCAAAAACGCTGGCGGAAATCCTGACACGCGATCCCCCGCACGGCGCCCGCGTCAGCTATACCCCGGACTGGGCCGCCAGCGGCTGGATGGCGCCGGATATGGCGCCGTGGCTGGGCGAGGCCATCGATGCCGCCTCGCAGGCCTGTTTCGGCAAACCGGCCGTCTACATGGGTGAGGGCTGGTCGATCCCGTTCATGGGTATGCTCGGCGAGAAATTCCCGTCGGCGCAATTCCTGATCACCGGGGTCCTGGGACCCGGCTCCAACGCCCACGGCCCGAACGAATTCCTGCACCTGCCGACGGCGGAAAAACTCACGGCCTGCATGGCCCAGGTCATCGCCGGTCACTTTGAACAGTTCAGCTAAACGGAGAATCTCATGAAAACCGGCATCATCGGGCTCGGCGCCATGGGCGCCCATATGGCGAGGAACCTGGCCAGACACGGCTTGTTGCACGCGGTATGGAACCGCACACGTGAAAAGGCCACGGCACTGGCCGGGGAAACCGGCGCCATCGATGCGGATTCCCCCGCGGACCTCGCGGCAGCCTGCGAGCTGATCATCACCTGCGTGTCGCGCGACGAGGACGTATTACAGGTAATCGGGGATCTGGCAACTTCGATTCGGCCGGACAGCGTCGTCGCCGATACCTCGACGGTCAGTGCCGAAACCGCGATACGGGCCACGGATATCCTCGCCGCTCGCTCCGCCTACTTCCTGGATTGCCCGGTTTCCGGGGGTGTCGAGGGCGCGCGCAACGCCAGCCTCGCCATGATGGTCGGCGGCGACAACGCGGTACTGGACAAGGTGCGCCCGGCCCTGGCGGCGCTGGCGGGAAATATCCTGCACATCGGCCCCACCGGCTCTGGCCAGGCCTGCAAGGCGGTCAACCAGTTCATGGCGGCCGGCATCAACCAGGCGGTCACCGAGGCCCTGGCCTTCGGGGTTCAGATGGGACTGGACATGGACAAGGTGGTGGACGTGGTCTCCAGCGGCGCGGCCGGCAACTGGTTTTTGTCCCATCGCGGCAAGAGCATGCTGCAGCACCGTTACGAGCCCGGCTTCAAGCTGGCCCTGCATCACAAGGATCTGAAGATCTGCCAGGCTATGGCGCAGCATCATGGCAGAACCTGGCCGCTGGTGGAGATGACCCTGATCCACTACCAGAAGCTGATGGAACAGGGCTTCGGGGACGAGGACATCTCCGCCCTGTTCCGCCTGAAAATCGCCGATCCGGGATAGACCCCGGGAATATTATTCATGATACTGGCACAGCCAGTTTTCAGCACAGTGGAGATACCGATGTACGAGCTTGCGAAAGAACCCGCGGATATCGGCCGCGTGATCGATGGCGGTATCAAGTTATTCACCGCCAGTTTTAAATCGGTGATCCTCCTCGCCCTGGTCGCGACGTTCATTGTTTATATACCGGAGCTGATGGTCCGGCTGTTTGTCGATTCCATTGACGAATCACAGGTACCGCTCATGGCCCTGTTGTTTATCTTCCTGTCACTGCTGCTGGTACTTGTATACCTGTCGTTGTACACGGCCCTGATCCTCAAGATCTGGTCCTGCGCCAGGCAGGAATCTGTGGAAATCAAGGCGCTGGTGGAAAAAGGTTTTGCCCTGTTGCTGCCGGTTGTGCTCGCCTCCATCCTGTACTGCCTGGGGATTTTCATCGGCATACTGTTACTGATCATCCCGGGCATCTACCTGACCGTGGCGTTTTGCCTGTATTACTTCGCCGTGGTCATCGAGGAGCGCGGCCCGATCGAGGCACTGAAACGCAGTTTCAACCTGACCCGCGGTAACTGGTGGCGGACCTTTCTGATCCTGCTGATCCCGACCATGATCGTCATGGTCCTGTTCACCGTGGTGGGCTTTGCCGCCGGTATCCTGGCCTTTTTCCTGGCGGGGTTTACCGCCGAAGGCGCCGTGTTCGAGATCATTGTCGAAGTCTTCCTCAATATCGCCCAGGCCGTCAGTATGCCGTTCTTCGTCAGCCTGTTGCTGGTGCTGTACCACGATCTCGCCATACG
>JBFGPT010000304.1:0-2701 GCA_041564575.1 Gammaproteobacteria bacterium
CCACGGCCATGGCCGGGCCGATCGCCTTGGGGTCTTCCATGTTCGAGAGCATTTGCACCAGGCCGATCAACGTACCGATCATGCCCATGGCGGGGGCGACATCGCCAATGGCCTTGAAGATCTTTTTGCCCAGATCATGGCGTTCAACGGTCATGTTCATCTCGCTGGTCATAGTCTGGCGCACGACCTCTGGCTCATGTCCGTCCACCATCAACTGGATACCCATCTGGTAAAAGGGAATGCCAGTGTCTTTTTCCTCCAGTGCCAGCAGGCCACCCTTGCGCGCCGTGTCGGCCAGTTCGACCGTGGTTTCGATCAAATCTTTCGGAGACTGGGTCTTGTTAAAAAAGGCCTTCATGGCGACCTTGATGGCGCCGAGGAACTGGCCCAGGCTGAATTGCATCAACACGGCGCCGATGGTGCCGCCGACCACGACCAGCAGGGATGGCATATTGACGAAGGTCATGGCGCTGCCGCCCATCACGATTGAAGAAATAATGATGCCGATTGCGGCAACCAGGCCGATGAGGGTTGCTAGATCCAATGAAAATCTCCTCCAGAACAATGTTCAACCGATAACTCGCCCTGACCGCAGTCATTCCTGTTTGAATTCAAGACATTGGTCAAGCGCTTCACCTGTATTAGGTATCGGTTGTCGGGACTGCAAACTTTAAGGAAACACGCCGCGGATATTCGCCCCGATCGACCCCGTCCGGGATGAGCCGGATCCGTGAAATTGGGGCCATTACCGGGTCTTTCCGGTATCATACGAACATGGAATTTTTACCTGTATTTCTGAAGCTTAGCGGCCGTTCCTGCCTCGTGGTCGGGGGCGGATCGGTGGCGTTGCGAAAGGTCGGGCGCCTGCTGAAGTACCCGGCCCGGGTCACCGTGGCCGCGCCGCGCCTGCACCCGGAACTGGAGGCCATGCTGAATGCCGGCCGTATTGACCATATCAATACCCGCTTCGACGAGAATATGCTGGACGGACAGGCGTTGGTGATCGCCGCGACGGACGACCCCACGGTCAACCAGGCGGTGTCGGCGGCGGCGCAACGCCGCAATATCCCGGTCAATGTCGTCGATACGCCGGCGCTGTGCAGTTTCATCATGCCGTCCATCATCGACCGCGATCCGGTCCAGATCGCGGTTTCCACCGGCGGTGCCTCGCCGGTGCTGGCGCGCCTGCTGCGGGCGCGGCTGGAGACCATGATCCCCGCCGCCTATGGCAAACTGGCAGCTTTGGTCAGTGATTTTCGCGGCGAGGTCAAACAACGGCTGTCGATGGAACAGCGACGGCCATTCTGGGAACACGTGTTGCAGGGGCCCATCGCGGAAATGCTGTTCGCCGGGCAGGACAAGCAGGCCATTGAACACCTGCAACGGGCACTGGACAACGCAGAACAGGCACCGGAACCGCAGGGCGAGGTGTACCTGGTCGGCGCCGGGCCCGGTGACCCGGACCTGTTGACCTTTCGCGCCCTGCGCCTGATGCAACAGGCGGACATCGTGTTTTTCGACCGGCTGGTGGCGCCGGCCCTGGTCGACCTGGTACGGCGTGACGCGGACCGGGTCTATGTCGGCAAGCAAAGCGATCAACACACCGTGCCGCAGGATCAGATCAATGAACTGCTGGTGCGCCACGCCCGCGACGGTAAGCGCGTGTTGCGCTTAAAGGGCGGAGATCCGTTTATCTTCGGACGCGGCGGTGAGGAGATTGAACGGTTGTGCGAGTCCAACATTCCCTTCCAGGTGGTGCCGGGTATTACCGCGGCAGCCGGCGCGTCGAGTTATGCCGGCATACCGCTGACCCACCGCGACCACGCACACACCTGCATCTTTGTTACCGGTCACATGAAGGACGGCAAGCTGGATCTGAACTGGGAGGCGCTGGTCAAACCGCGGCAGACCATCGCCATCTACATGGGGGTGAAGGCACTGCAAGTGCTGTGCAAGCAGCTTGTGAAACACGGCATGGACCCGGCAACGCCGGTGGCCGTGATCCAGAAGGCGACGTTGCAGGATCAGAAAACCTTTATCGGCACGCTTGAAACCATGCCCGCGATCGCCGCGCGCGGGAACATACAGCCGCCGAGCATGACTATCGTCGGCACGGTGGTTTCATTGCACGAAAAACTGGCCTGGTACGAGCCGGTGGAACACTAAGCGTTGGAAAGTATCAATACAGGGTATCCAAGGATCTGGCAGGATATAACCAGTCGACCAGGCGTGCAGGTTCAGGTAGCTCATGGGCTGCAACGCCATGTTTTAGTTTATGTCTGTACAAATTTGGCCTTAAATCACCAGAGGCTATTGGAGGGTAATTATGAATAAAGTATTCAAAGTAACGTTGTTACTATCATTCCTGTCATTCGGTTTTATTCAGGGCGCACATGCATCAGAAGAGAAAAACATTGAAGACTACATGCCAAGTCTGATTACCAAAACACCTCTTGAAGGACGCTTGCTTGCCATAAAAATGGTGAGAAAAACCATAGGAACTATTCAACGTGATCCGGATATCAAGCATGCTGTCAGAAAACAATACCAGGCTGATCCACAATTATTGATGTATGCAGCGGAACTGGTTGCAATTGAGTTTAAAACTATCGCCATTGCTAATAACTATTGGCGATAAATTTAGTAAAGTAAGTTAATCTGGTTGGTTTTAAGCGCTCCCTTGGCGGATCTGGTTTAAACC
>JBFGPT010000305.1:0-2694 GCA_041564575.1 Gammaproteobacteria bacterium
GTGCAGACGCCGCGCTTCTGGGGACAACTCTCCAGGGCCGGTACATTACTCTTGGTTTTCTGCCGTTTGCGCGGCTTTCGCACTAATTGGTTAATCGTCGTCATATCTTTGATTTATATAATTTTTTTCAACATCCAACGCGTAAAAAGTCTCCCCTCATATCATTTCGCCGGGGCGAAGATACGCGGTGAGACTATTGTGTTATTGGTAAATGCCGAATTAATTTCGGGGGGAAGGTGGAACCAGCACCTTAAAAAAACCCCACCCTCATAAAATAATGACAGGCCGTCACCGTGACGGCCTGTCATTAAGGAGGCGGGATTTTATGTCTGACACCCTGAACTGTCAAGGCGATCAGCCAAAAATCCGGGGATCAGGAGCCGCTGGATTCCTGAACCTGATCGGTACCCTCGACCAGCGTCTCCGGGGTGATCTCCGGGCCTCCTGTTTCCTGATTTTCGGACTCCGCCAGCAGGCCAGCGGCCTCTTCCTGCTCCTGCCGCAATTTCCGGTCAGAATGGTGTGACAGGCCGGTTCCGGCCGGGATCAGCCGTCCAACGATGACATTTTCCTTCAGGCCCCGGAGAAAATCGCGCTTGCCCGTGACACTCGCCTCGGTCAGCACCCGGGTCGTTTCCTGGAAGGAGGCGGCCGAAATAAAAGATTCGGTCGACAAAGAAGCCTTGGTGATGCCCAGCAGGATCGGCTCCCACCCGGCCGGGTTCTTGCCATCCGCCACGATGCGTTCGTTTTCCTCCAATACGACGGAACGCTCGACCTGCTCCCCCTTGAGGAAGCTGGTGTCACCCGGCTCGGTGATCTCCGCCTTGCGCAACATTTGCCGGACAATCACCTCGATATGCTTATCGTTGATCTTCACACCCTGCAGGCGATAGACCTCCTGGATTTCGTTACCGATGTAATTGGCCAGTGCCCTGACCCCCATCAGTCTCAGAATATCGTGTGGTGCCGGGGGACCATCGACAATGGCCTCGCCTTTCTCCACGTGTTCGCCCTCAAATACCGTGACATTACGCCACTTGGGGATCAACTCTTCGTAGGTATTGCCATCGCTGTCAGTGATCACCAGGCGTTGTTTGCCCTTGGTTTCCTTGCCAAAACTGATGGTGCCGGTGATTTCCGCCAGGACTGCCGGTTCCTTGGGCTTGCGCGCCTCGAACAGGTCCGCCACCCGGGGCAGACCACCGGTAATATCGCGGGTTTTCAATGATTCCTGCGGTAGTCTCGCGATGACGTCGCCAACCTTCACCTCGGCGCCATCCGTGACATTAATGACGGAATTCGGCGGCAGCATGTAATGTGCCGGGATCTCGGTACCCGGGATCATCAGTTCATCGCCCTTGTCATCCACCAGCTTGACCACCGGTCGCATGTCCTTGGCGGCGCCGCGCTGCTTCGGGTCGGTGATGACCATGTTGGTCAGGCCGGTGATCTCGTCTACATTGCGGTCTACGGTCACACCCTCGATGATGTCGGAAAACTGCACCTTGCCCGCGACCTCGGTGATCACCGGATGGGTATGGGGATCCCAGTTAGCGACCACCTGACCCGCCTCGACGGTATTGTCGTCCTCGGCGGTGATCACGGCGCCGTAGGGCAGCTTGTAGCGTTCACGCTCACGGCCGACGTCATCCTGGATAACCACTTCACCGGATCGTGAAATCACAATCTGGTTACCGGTTTCCTGCTGCAGCACCTTGACGTTTTCCAGTCGCAGCACGCCGCCTGACTTGATCTCGATATTGCTGATTGCCGCAGCCCGTGATGCGGCGCCACCGATGTGGAAGGTCCGCATGGTCAGCTGGGTCCCCGGCTCACCGATGGATTGGGCCGCAACTACACCCACGGCCTCGCCGATGTTGACCAGGTGGCCGCGCCCGAGGTCGCGACCGTAGCACATGCTACAGACGCCATAGCGGGTTTCACAGGTAATGGCGGAACGCACGTAGACCTGGTCGATGCCGGTTTCATCCATGATATCGACCCAGCCTTCATCCAGCAGGGTGCCGGCCGGTATGGTGACCTCGTCCGTCAGCGGGTTCAGCGCGTCAGCGGCGAGTACGCGACCAAGAACACGCTCTCGCAGAGGCTCAACGACGTCCCCACCTTCGATCAGGGGGGTCATCTTGAGGCCCTCGCTGGTGCCGCATTCAACCTCGGTGACAACCAGGTCCTGGGCTACATCGACCAGGCGCCGGGTCAGGTAACCTGAGTTAGCGGTCTTCAGGGCAGTATCCGCCAGACCCTTGCGGGCGCCGTGGGTGGAAATAAAGTACTGCAGCACGTCCAGTCCCTCGCGGAAGTTGGCCGTGATGGGCGTTTCGATAATGGAGCCGTCGGGCTTGGCCATCAGGCCGCGCATACCGGCCAGCTGCCGGATCTGGGCGGCTGAACCACGGGCACCCGAATCGGCCATCATGAAAATCGAATTGAAGGATTTCTGGCTGACCTGGTTGCCATCCTTGTCGACCACCTTATCGACGCCCAGTTTGTCCATCATCGCCTTGGCGACCTGATCGTTGGTATGTGACCAGATGTCCACCACCTTGTTATAGCGTTCGCCATTGGTGATAAGACCCGATGCATACTGGCTCTCGAATTTACTGACCTCTTCTTCGGCCGATTCGATAATCGTGGTCTTCTCGGCCGGCACCTCCATGTCCTCGACACCGA
>JBFGPT010000306.1:0-2688 GCA_041564575.1 Gammaproteobacteria bacterium
AACGGCCGGCACGGTCAAGTCGCGCAAGGCGGATCGCTATGCCACGTCCGACTGGATGCAGATGGAAAAGGAACGCGGCATCTCGATCACCAGTTCAGTCATGCAGTTTGAATATAACAAGCGCATCATCAATCTGCTGGATACTCCCGGGCACGCGGATTTTTCCGAGGATACCTACCGCACACTGACTGCCGTGGATTCCGCCCTGATGGTGATCGACGTTGCCAAGGGCGTGGAGGAAAGAACACGCAAGCTCATGGATGTCTGCCGTTTGCGTGATACACCCATCATCACCTTCATCAACAAGCTCGACCGCGAGGGCAAGGAGCCAATCGAGCTTCTGGACGAGATTGAACACGACTTAAACATCAAATGCTCACCGGTCAACTGGCCGGTCGGCATGGGCAAGCAATTGCGTGGCATCTATGATCTGCGCAAAAACCGCATAAGACTGTATAAAAGCAACGGTGAAATTGAATTCATCGACAATATAACACCGGAAACCCTGCGGCAGTTTCCGGAGCTGCATATTGACAGCCTCCTGGAGGAACTGGAATTGATCCGCGAGGCCTGTCCGGCACTTGATGAGGACGCCTTTCTGGCCGGGCATATGACCCCGATCTTCTTCGGTTCTGCACTCAACAACTTTGGCATAGAGGATTTTCTCGATTACTTCAGCGAATCCGCACCACCACCACAGCCCCGGGATGCACTGGAGCGGACGGTCAGGCCGGAAGAACAGGATCTCAGCGGATTTATATTCAAGATCCAGGCAAACATGGATCCTGCCCATCGTGACCGTATCGCCTTCATGCGCATCTGTTCCGGGCAGTACAGGAAGGGCATGAAAATCCGCCACGTGCGCCTGAAACGCGATATGCAGGTATCCAATGCGGTCAATTTTCTCGCTGGCAGTCGCGCCAATGTGGAGACCGCCTGTGCCGGCGATATCATCGGTCTGCATAACCACGGCACTATCCAGGTCGGAGATACCTTTACCCAGGGCGAGACCCTGACCTATACCGGCATCCCGTATTTTGCCCCGGAGCTGTTTCGCCGGGTCAGGCTTAAAGACCCGTTGAAAATGAAGGCTCTGTTGAAAGGCCTGGTGCAATTATGCGAGGAGGGGGCCACCCAGGTCTTCCGGCCACTGATAAACAACGACCTGATCCTCGGCGCCGTCGGTGTCCTGCAATTCGACGTGGTCGCGGCCAGGCTCAAGGATGAATATAACGTCGAATGCGCTTACGAAAATATCCCGGTCGTCACGGCGCGCTGGGTGCATTCAAAGCTGCCGGACAAGCTGGCGGAATTTAGCCGAAAAACGGAAGCATATCTGGCGCGGGACGGCGCCGATCAGTTGACCTACCTGGCGCCATCACAGGTCAACCTGAACCTGGCCGAGGAGAAATGGCCGGATATCGACTTCAGGGCAACCCGCGAAAACCTTGCCAGCGGTACCGCGAACTAGACCCGTATCAGGAAGAAATCTCGGATTCCTTGCGCGGCGACGCCTTGTCTGAGCTGTTCTCTGCGCTGCTGTTCTGAGGAGTTTCAGGGCCGCCTGCAGCTTGCTTTACCGAACCCTGTCCGGATTGTTCCGGCGCGGGGCGTGTATTGCTGTCGGCAGTTGTCCGGTTATCGGCAGCGGGAGTAGCGCCGGAAGTCTCCTCGCCGCCAGTGCGAGACTGGGGTGCCGCTGGCTGCGCCACGGGCGGGTTTTGCGCGGGGCTCTGTTGTGTCTCCGAATTCGGCGTTGCCGGCTTGTCTTCCGTGCGGGCGGTCGGCTTATCCCCTTGCTGTTCCTGTGACCGGCCCTCATTGCCGCCCGGTTGTCGTCTCTGGTTGCGGTTGCCGCCACGGCGGTTGCCTGAGGCGCTCTTGTTACGTTGATCGTTTTTTCTACGCGAGCGTTCGCGATTTCCCTCGGTATTACGTCCGGAACGCTCACGATTGCCGTCGCCGCCCGAGGAGGAACGGTTTTTGCCCGAACGCCCGCGGCCGCGACTCCTGCCTCTGCCCTGGCCCTGTCCCTGGTCGCGCCCGCGGCTGCTCTGTGGTCTCGGTTTCTGGCTCTCCCGGTCCTTGTTTTCGTCAGCCTCGGTATCCTTATCCTTCTCCGCGACGCCAAACAGGCTGCCGAACAGCCTGCTGATCAGACCCGTGGCGACGTTTTCCGAATCGGCCCTGGCAGTTGGCGCCGGTTTGGTCGGGATCACGTGTTTCAGGGCCGGTTCTTCCAGGGGACGGCTTTGCACGGGCTTGAGCTTCTCGCCGCTGTCAGTCTCGGTTTCTGATGCCAGCTTGTAGCTGGCCTGTCTGTGTTCCCTGCGATCGACTTCTGACTCACGTAAGCGCTGTAACTGGAACTGGGGCGATTCAAGGTTTGGATTCGGCACCATGACAATTTCGATATTGTGGCGTTTCTCGATATCGATGATGGCCTGACGTTTTTCGTTGAGCAGAAAGGTCGACAACTTGACCGGCAGATGCGCGACAACACGGGCTGATTTCTCCTTGATAGACTCTTCCTCGATAAGTCGCAGAATCGATAATGACAGGGACTCTATACTGCGGATCTGTCCGGTGCCTTCGCACAGTTTGCAGGCGGAATAATTCGATTCGCCGAGTGAAGGCTTGAGCCTTTGCCTGGACATTTCCAGCAGGCCGAAGCGTGAGATGCGCCCG
>JBFGPT010000307.1:0-2683 GCA_041564575.1 Gammaproteobacteria bacterium
GCGTTTCCTGCTCCGATTTGGCCAGCAGGTAGACAAACAGGGCGAGAAGGATGTTGATGATCGCGGCGGTGAGTATGGTGCCGGGCAATCCGACACGCCCGATCAACACGAAACCGCTGACCAGCACACCGATGGCCGCACCGATACTGTTGCTGAAGTACAGCATGGACACGGTCCAGCCCGTGCCGGTGTCATGGCGCCTGAGCAAGCCGTTGCTCAGCAAGGGAAAAGTGGTGCCGAGCAGAAAAGACTGCGGCAGGATCAGCAAAGACCCCAGCAGCCATTTCCAGACATGCCCCCAGCCCGGCGCCAGCCACGGCAGCACCGCGCCGTGGGAAAACTGCAACAGGAAATCAAAAACCGGGTGAAATACCAGGCCGAACAGGCCGATGATGCCCTCGGCCAGCGCATACAGCAGTAACAGATTGGTGTGCCGATCGGAACGGGCCGCCGCGTACCAGGCGCCGAGCGCCATCCCGCCCATGAAAATGGCCAGCACCAGGGCCTGGGCATAGGCTGCATGGCCAAGAAAGAGTTTCAGGTAATGTGAC
The DNA here is from genome assembly GCA_041564575.1 of Gammaproteobacteria bacterium. Classification (GTDB taxonomy): domain Bacteria; phylum Pseudomonadota; class Gammaproteobacteria; order Eutrophobiales; family Eutrophobiaceae; genus UBA4486. The sequence goes on from JBFGPT010000307.1 coordinate 552, forward strand.
CAGACGGACTCGTAGATCAGCCCGGTGAATCCGGAGATCGAGAAGATGACGATGATTAGCCAGTGTCTGTTTGCTTTGGTTATCATGCGGTGTGCTGACCCGGAACCGGAGCGCCTTTCCCTTGATGGTGAGGAAAAAACATCTCGTGGTGATCTTGCAGATACTCCTTGCTACGGCTGTTGTTCTACTTGTGCTTCTAGTTTACATGATGTCGATGCCGGGGGAATTCCTGCATGGACCGCTGCCCGTCGCCAATGCGCAGGAGCGGCGACTGGCGGAGCGTCTCAATGCCCATGTCGAGGCCCTGGCCGGCGACATCGGCGAACGCCACTACCAGGTGAAGGCGGCGCTGGATGCGGCCGCGGACTATATCGACCGTGAGTTCCGGGCAATGGGTTTCGATGCGCGTCGTGAACAATTCGGCGAGGCGGACATCCTGTACCGCAATATCATCGCCGAGGTACCGGGGACCACGGCCGCCGGCGAAATACTGATCATGGGCGCGCATTACGACACTGTCTGGTTATCACCGGGTGCGGATGACAATGCCTCCGGGGTCGCGGTCCTGCTGGAACTGGCGCGGCGCTGGCACGGCCGCCGGCCGGCACGGACGCTGAGGTTCGTCGCCTTCAGTAACGAGGAGGAGCCGTTTTTCGCCACCGATCTCATGGGCAGCCTGGTCCATGCCCGCGGCAGCCTGCAACGCGGCGACAACATCATCGGCATGATCTCGCTGGAGATGCTGGGCTATTACTCACATACTCCCGGCAGTCAGCAGTATCCTTTTCCGTTCAATTACTTTTACCCGGATACGGCCGCGTTTATCGCCTTCGTCGGCAATCTCCGCTCGCGGGCCTTCCTGCGGCAAAGCCTTGGTCATTTTCGCGCCGCCGGACGCATGGCCGCCACCGGCCTGGCCGCCCCGGCGGTGCTGGTACCGGATATCCGTCGCTCGGACCAGTATGCGTTCTGGGCACAGGGTATCCCTGCCTTCATGATCACCGACACGGCCAACTTCAGGAATCCCTGGTATCACACCGGTGGCGATCTGCCGCCTGTCCTCGACTATGAAATGATGGCGCGGTGTACCGCGGCCCTGGACCATATGCTCGACATGCTGGCCAATTGATCAACGTCCTTATTGCTTTATCCGTAGCCTGAATCACGTGTTATGATTTGAATGTCATAACTACAATAACGGAACTTATCCTATGAAAATCGTAATCGCGCCAGACTCCTTCAAGGGGAATTTGACTTCACTGCAGGTTGCAGCCGCTATCGAGAAAGGTATCCGTAGAGTCTTGCCGAAAGCGCGCATCATAAAAGTACCCATGGCCGACGGTGGTGAGGGTACGGTACAGTCCCTCGTCGACGCCACCGGTGGCCGCATCGTCCGCAAAAAGGTTACCGGCCCGGCCGGCAAGCCGGTCAATGCCAGCTACGGACTGCTGGCCGACGGCGAGACCGCAGTCATCGAAATGGCCGAGGCCTCGGGCCTGCCCATGGTCAGCGGCAAGACCAAGAACCCGCTGAAGACGACCACCTATGGCACCGGCGAACTCATCAAGGATGCCATGAACCGCGGGGCAAGACACATCATCATCGGTCTTGGCGGGTCCGCGACCGTGGACGGCGGCGCCGGCATGGCGCAGGCGCTGGGGGTCAAATTCAGAAACCGCAGTAACGCCGTCATCCGCGAGCATGGCGCCGGTGGCATGCTCGACAAGATCGCGAAGATCGATGTTTCGGAACTGGACCCGCGCTTACGCAAGACGCGGGTCACCGTGGCCTGCGATGTTGACAATCCCTTATGCGGAAAGCGCGGCGCCGCATACGTGTTCGGTCCGCAAAAGGGCGCTACGCCCGCCATGGTCAGGAAACTCGACGCCAACCTGAAACACTTCGGCCAGTTGATCAAAAAGGACCTGAAGAAAAGTGTCCTGACGCTGGCCGGGGCCGGGGCGGCCGGTGGACTGGGCGCAGGACTGGTGGCCTTTACCGGGGCGCGCATGAAAAGCGGCATAAAGATCGTGGTCGAGGCGACCGGCCTGAAACAGGCCATCAAGGGCGCTGATCTCGTGATCACCGGTGAGGGCCGGGTCGATTTCCAGACGGCCTTCGGCAAGACGCCC
>JBFGPT010000308.1:0-2683 GCA_041564575.1 Gammaproteobacteria bacterium
AGGTCGCCGGCGTTGACGAGGTCCCGGTACAGCCGCCAGGAGGCGTGGCCCATCACCGGGTATAACAGGATAAAACCGAGCATCGCGCTCGCCAGTGACAGGCCGGTCAACAGCATCAGGGTCATCGCCCAGCAGGCCAGCGTCACCGGGTTGCGGCCGACCGTGTGGATGCTGATCAGCAGCGCGTTCGGCAGCGGAACATCCCGATCCAGCAGCAAGGGCACGGAGATGACCGTACCGGCAAACACCAGGCTCGCGCCCAGCGCACCGAGCAGCGTCCACAGCAGGAACGGCACATCGCCTTGGTTGACCACGTAGCGCAGGAAATCCAGCGGCTGTTTGATCTCGATGTCGACGAACAGCTCGAACATCAACAGCGAGAACACGACCCAGGCGATCGCCGCACCGGCCAGCAGTACGCCGAGGCGTACCAGGCAAGAACCTCCGTGGCGCCAGGCCGCGACCACGTCGGCGATACCGGCGGTGCGGCCCTCGTCCAGCCGGCGGCTCAGCGCGTACAGGCCGGTCGCGAGGATTGGTCCGACCAGCAGCAGGGCGGAAAACATGGCCACCGCGATTTGCCAGTGGCCGTAAGCGGCAACAGCGATCACCCAGCTCACCAGTGTCACCAGCAGGCCATGCATGAAGCTGGCGGCGCCGGCACGCCGGGCATCCTGCCAGCCACGGCGCAGCCAGTCCGCGATCACCGGCGGCGGCAATTCGCGCACCGGCGGTATGTCGATCTGTTGGTAGTCCGGTAGCAAACTCATGTTATTCCTGCCCGGCCTGGTTGTTATTCTTGTCTGGTATCACGTTGCTATGGCGGCATCCTGAAAACAAGGGCTGTCACCGCCTTAGTCCGGGGATGTTTACAAGAGTATAAGATTTACACCCGGGGTCTGTCGCTTGTTATTCCCGGCGCCGGGCCGGATGATAGCTGGATTCCGGGTATGGCGATGGATCTTGCCGCTAATCAAAACGCATGGACAAGGCCACAAAGGCCTGGTGTATTGCCAGGTCTTCACGGCCGCTGCGGTCGAGGTACTGCATCTGGTAACCCAGTTCACCGTCAAGATTGCCGGCAAGCCGGCGGGCAAACCCGGCGAAAAAGCGGTTTTGATCAAAGCCGGTGTCCGGTCCCCCGTCCGGCGCATTCAGATTGAAGAAGATCTCGTTACGCACGATCGCATGCGTCAGCAGGGAGAACCCGGTGGGCCATTTCACGCCGGCGCGGAATCGCCCGCGCACGGCCGCGCTGTCAACGTCCTCGATAAAACGCTCCTCGATACGGATGCGCAGGTGTGTTTGCATTGTGGCGAGTGCGCCGGTGATCATGGCCTGTTGCCAGAGACGCTGTTCGACACGCCCGGCCGGTGATTCGATAAGATGGGCGTCATACCCCAAAGTGAGCGCAAGCGGTTCGCTGATCCTGCGGGTCAGCGACGGCCGCAGCACGACCCGCTCCAGCGTGTCGACGCCGTCCACGAAGCGCGGCTGGATATCCAGTGCTGCCCGCCAGTGCTCCGCAAGGCCGGTGCTGATCGATCCCGTGGCCCAGAACCCGGCTTCATCATCGGCGGCCCAGGACGGGCAGGTCGATGCAAGAAACAACAGCAACGGGCAAGCAAGTTTTCTCATTTGAATTACTCCGAAACCGATCAGGCCGGCAGGAACCTCTTCAGACAGCAGCAAAGACTTATGGTTCGGAGATTATAGTTTATGCATTAAAAAGGGAAGAATTTACAGGACAGAAAAAAATTAACTCATGATCAAAGGGGGAAAAAGTTTAATTTGGCCTGTTTTTTCTAATTGTTACTCTGACTCCAGATACCAGAACCTTGAAAGCCCTGGCCTGTCCTATAGTTTTGTTAATCCCTACGCAGTGAACACATGACACGATCAATCTCAACATTCGCAGCCCTGTTCTTCATAGCGGCCATCGTCGCCGCGGCCGGCCACCAGTCACAAGCGAATGAAGACAAGTCACCGCCCGGTCCCGTCGTGGTCGAGAACCCCTACATCAAGCCCGTGAAGCCCTTGCTGGGGGCGATCCGGCCGGACTTCGAGTTGCCGGAATTGAACGGCGAAATGCGGCACGTGAGCGAGTGGGACGGCAAGGTGCTGGTCCTGAATTTCTGGGCGACCTGGTGCCTGCCATGCCTGTCGGAGATCCCGGAATTTATCGAGCTGCAGGAGAAATACCATGAACAGGGCTTGCAGTTCGTGGGTATCGCCCTGCAGAGCGCCGATGAAATCCGGCCCTATATCAGCGAGGTGGGCCTGAACTACCCGTCACTGGTGGGAATGGAAGAGGTCAAGGCCGTGGCCCGCTCGTTCGGCAACCGCTTCATTTCCCTGCCGTACACGATAGTGATTGGTCGTGACGGGTTAATTCACTACATCCGCAGCGGACCGCTGAGGTACGAAGAGGCGGAGGGGTTGATTAGTTCATTACTTTGATTAAATACATCAGATAGTCAGAACAGCGCCAAAGTCTTTAATAATTTTATCTGACTTTATTCTTTACGCAATTCAACGATATTTTATGTTTCTTTTTTTTAAAAGAGATTATCTGATCCAAATTTTTTGGGGTTGCCTTCATTTTTTGACAATTGGCGCAGGCGTTAGACTACCTGTAGTTATACCTTGAAGTTGCCTATTCATACCAACTGCAAACCTATCA
>JBFGPT010000309.1:0-2655 GCA_041564575.1 Gammaproteobacteria bacterium
CAGCGGCGACGACGAGGGCACGCCGACGCGCCGAAACGTCCTGATCGAGATCGGTGTGCTGACGGGCTACCTGAAGGATCGCCTGAACGCGCGGCTGATGGGCGTCGCCCCGACCGGCAATGGCCGGCGCGAATCCTACGCGCACCTGGTCATGCCGCGCATGACCAATACCTACATGTTGAATGGCGCGCACAGCCAGGACGAAATCATCGCCTCGGTCAAGCGAGGCATCTTCGCCACCCAGTTCGGCGGCGGCCAGGTGGATATCACCAACGGCAAGTTTGTCTTCAGTGCCAGCCAGGCCTGGTTGATTGAGGACGGCAAACTTACCGCACCGGTCAAGGGCGCCACCCTGATCGGCAACGGACCCGACGTCCTGACGCGTGTGTCCATGGTCGGGAACGACATGGCGCTGGACAGCGGCATCGGCACCTGCGGCAAGGATGGTCAGTCTGTTCCGGTCGGCGTTGGCCAGCCCACTATCAGGATCGATGAGTTGACCGTTGGCGGTACCCGTACCGGTTGATTATTTCGGACAGTATTCAAAACACAGCAGTGTGACATCGTCCTGGTTCGGTGTGTCACCGGCATGATGCAGGACGGCATCCAGCAGTTGCTGCGACAATGCCTCGAGACGACAATCCCGCATTGAACCCAGGGTATGCAGCAGGCGTTGCTCCCCGAAATGCTGGCCACGGGTATTTTTCCAGTCCACCAGGCCGTCAGTGTAGGCGATCAAGCGATCACCCTGCTGCAACTGCCGGGTTTCCTCAAGGTATGGCACCATCTCCCGATCAAACATGCCGAGCGGACAACCGCCGTGTGCGAACATGACCGGCGCCCCGCCGGTCGCGGGCAACACGATCAGGGAGGGCTGGCCGGCATGGGAGACGCGCAGGGTGCCACCCGGCGAGATGCGGAACAACTGGCTCGCGATCGACAGGCCGGTGTCATGCCGGGCGATCATCCGGTTGAGTCGCCGCAGGATCTCGTCGGTACCGAGATTGCCGGGAAAATGGTCCAGACTGAGGTGCACCAGCATGGTCATCAACGCCGCGGTAATGCCGTGCCCGGTGGCATCACCCAGGTACACCGACATCTCCCCTTCCCTGTTTAACTGGAAGTTATACACATCACCGGACACCTGCGCATACGGCCGGTACAGAATGGAAGTTTTGAGGAAAGCCACCTCCGGTTCGGCCGGCAGCACGGCGCGCTGGAATTCTGCGGCCATCATCAGGTCACGTTGCATGTGGCTGTCGGCGTGGGCGTGCATGAGTGATGAACGGTTCATGGGATCACTCCATCCATCGGCAAAACAGGCCTTATCTTTAAAGCTGCAGGACGCCGTAAAATCTATTCGGGCCGGTCCGTGACCCAGCGCCAGATGATCAGGATGGCCAGCGATGAGACCAGAGCGGCGGCGGTGAAACTGACCCGGGCACCGTACAGGCTCCAGCTGTAACCGACCAGCAGGCTGCCCAGCGACAGCCCGGCACCGAAGCTGACGCTGCTGTACAGTGCCTGGCCGCGTCCCTGGAGATGCCCGGTAAAATAGCGATGGATCAACTGGATCGATACCGCGTGATACAGACCGAAACTTGCCGCGTGCAGTAGCTGGGCAATGACCAGGGCACTGATGGAACTCACCGCGAAACCGATCATCAACCAGCGCGCACTGGCAAGCACGAAGCTGAGTAACAGCAAGCGTTTCAGGGAATATCGATGCATCAGGCGGTGCATGAGCAGGAACACCAGCACCTCGGCGATAACGCCGAGCGCCCACATGTTGCCGATAAAGGAACGGCTGTAGTCCTGCGCCTCGAGAAATACGCTGTAAAAGGTGTAATACGGCGCGTGGCTCATCTGCATCAGGAAGCAGGCCGCGAGCAGGGCCAGCACATGCGGTTTTTTCAGGTGTGATCCGATCGATACCGGCTCCAGGTGCAAATGACCTGCGGCGCGCTCCGGTACCAGCAGGCTGGCGATGAAGATCAACATCAGGCAGGCCAACATGAACAGGGGCAGATGCGTGATCTGCACGGCCTCGAACACAATGCCGAGCGAGGTCACCGGCAATATAAAGCCGATCGACCCCCACACGCGGATACGCGTATAGGCGTGCGTTGAATCGCCCAGGTGATTCATGGTGGTGGCCTCGAACTGCGGCAGGGTCGCGTGCCAGAAAAAACCGAACAGCATCATGACCAGTGCCAGCCAGGCAAAACTGCTGTCGAAAAAAACACCGGCGTAAACAACAGCCGCGCACAGCGAGGCAAACTGGATGATGCGCATGCGCTGGCCATGATGATCGGCAATCCAGCCCCAGAGGTACGGTGCGATGATCTTGCTGCCGAGCAGGATGGCGGTCAGTTCGCCGATGGCCCGGGCATCGTAGTCGATGGCTTCGAGATACAGCGGCCAGTACGGCAGCATGACGCCAATGGCGGCAAAGTAGAAAAAATAAAAGGCCGACAGGCGCCAGTAAGGAACGGCGCGAACGGTCACTTCACGATCGGTGTTGGCGACTTCACGTCCCCGCATTGCGCGCGGTTGCGCAGCACGTGATCCATCAGCACCAGCGCCAGCATGGCCTCGGCGATCGGCGTCGCACGAATACCGACACAGGGATCATGGCGCCCGGTGGTGATCACC
>JBFGPT010000310.1:0-2636 GCA_041564575.1 Gammaproteobacteria bacterium
CCTGCCATTTCAACGAGTCGTGTTGCGCAGGGGAGAAGTCGCGGAACTTGTAGTCGGCGTTGATGACGGTGGTTTCACATGGTGTGAACGGCTGCAGCCGTCAGGGATATCGGCGTATTGTGAACGCTATCTGCGCGGAATTCTGGACAGTGGCGTCACGGACTACCGGACTGAGGTCCACGGCAACTACGCGCCATGGCTGACGTCCATCGCCGCCTGCCTGGAACGCGGGGTGATCCTGCTGGCGGATTACGGATACTCGGGACGTGAATATTATTCCGCGGAACGTGATCGCGGTACCCTGATGTGTCACTATCGTCACCGGGCGCACGGCGATCCATTCTGGTTTCCCGGATTACAGGACATTACCGCCTCAGTGAACTTTACCGTCTTGCGAGATATTGCCACTGAAATCGATCTGGAGCTGCTGGGCTATACCACCCAGAGCGGTTTCCTGCTGGCCAACGGTATCGGCGAGGTGTACGGCGAACTCGTCTCGCGCGACGAGGCCGAACCGCAGCAACTCGCCGCCGAGATCCGCACCCTGACCCTGCCGGCCGGAATGGGTGAGCGTTTCCGGTTCCTGGCCCTGGGGAAGAACGTCAGCCTTGGAATGCAGGGTTTCGATTTCAGGGACCTGACCCATCAGTTATGATGCGGCGTTATGCTTTTATCCCGTCACTGCTGTTTATCTCTGTGATTACGGCTGCCTGTACTTCAAGCCCGTCCAGGATCGAAGGCCGCGCGGAGCGGCCATTCCAGTTCAAGTCACTGGGCAAGGGCGATATCGATTCCGTTCTGGATATCCACGTACGCGAGGCGCGCGGGTTGTGCCGGGAACTCATGGAGAAACTCTACAAGCGCAATCCCCGGGAACTCGCCAAGAATCCAGTTAGCTCCGTCGAAAAGATACTGCAGCGCGTGTTCGGTAAAAACCATAACTGGGAATTCACGGAATTGAACAACATCAAGGGCATCGATGCCATACGCCTGTCATTATCGAATGATTATACTGGCGACCGTGTTTTTGTATTTATCGTTGGTTTGACGTCGATGATCATGGAGTCCTATGAATACAAGACGGATTTTTACATGTTCGACGACGTCGATCCGCAAAAGCTGTATAACAGCGCACGAAATATCGAGATAGCCGTGTGGAAGATTGAACATGACCTGGACGAAAACGGCGAGCTTTTTATCTACAGCAATTCCCTGCCGGGCGAGGAAACAAACCTGAGTTATGAACGGCTGTTCGGGAAGTTGATCGCTTTGCAGGATAGCATGGCGCTGATCATGGAACAGAAGACCAACCGCGTGATTAAAAAAGTCCTGCAAAAGATGGCTACGGCCATGTTCCTGCCCTTGTAGCCGGTATGGATACGGTACAGTTCATTATACTCGGACTGATCCAGGGCATTACCGAGTTTCTCCCGATCTCGAGTTCGGCGCACCTGATCCTGTTACCACAGCTCACCGGCTGGCAGGACCAGGGCCTGGTCAATGATGTCGCAGCACACGTCGGCAGCCTGGTCGCCGTGATCGTATATTTTCACAGGGATCTGAAACAAATCCTCCTGTCCGCGTCAGCGGCGCCAGGGCAAGCCGGCAACGGCAGGGATAATCAACTGCTGATCTGTATCGTGCTGGCGACACTGCCGATTATGATCATCGGCTACCTCTTGTATGACCTGGTATCCGCGCATTTCAGAAACCCGCTGATCATCGCCGTGGCCTCGATTGTCTTCGGCCTGGTCCTGTGGTGGTCGGACCGTGCCGGCAACCGGCTGCAGTCGCTGGAAGATATCAGCGTTAAACAGGCCCTGTGGATAGGGCTGGCACAGACGCTGGCATTGATCCCGGGCACCTCAAGGGCCGGTATCACCATGACCGCCGGCCTGTTTTTGGGCATGACGCGGGAGGCGGCGGCCAGGTTTTCCTTCCTGCTGGCGATACCGACCATCATGATGGCGGGGGGACACGAGGGCTGGCGCTATTTCATGCAGGGCAATGCCACCGACTGGCCAGCCTTTTTCCTCGTTGCCGTGGCATCGGGACTGAGCGCCTGGGTAACGATTCATTATTTTCTCAAGTTCCTGCAGAAGACCGGCATGCTGCCCTATGTGATCTACAGGATCGGCCTGGGCCTGGTGTTGTTGGTACTGTATGTCTGAGCCGGACAGTCTCTAGATCAGCCTGACGGCCGCTTCTGTTTCATCGCGCGCCGTGATCGTGCCGGCTTCCCAGGCCCGCACGGACATTTGATCCAGGTTGCCCAAGACCGTTTGCAGATCGCCGGCATCCACAACAATGATCATGCCGACCCCGCAATTAAACGTGCGGTACATCTCGTCGATCCCGATGTTACCCAGTTCCTGCAACCATTCGAAAACTTCCGGTATCTTCCAGCTGGAGGTATCGATCAGGGCGCAGATATTGTCCGGCAGGATACGCGGAATATTTTCAACCAGGCCACCGCCGGTAATATGCGCCAGTCCCTTGAGGTGCGTGCCGGTCAGCAACCGCATGACAGGATCGACATAGATCGAGGTAGGTTCGAGCAGGTGATCGATCAAGGGACGGTCATCCAGCACCATATCCAGGCTGATGCCGTTATCGTCGATCAGCTTCCTGATCAA
>JBFGPT010000311.1:0-2582 GCA_041564575.1 Gammaproteobacteria bacterium
CGACGCGCAGGCCGGCGGCAATACGCACCATGATCGACAGCGCATCTTTCTCGCTGAAGCGGCCATGTTCCTTCAGGTATTCTTTCAGGGTAACGCCGTCGACGAATTCGAACACCAGCAAGGGCGCCTTTTCATGCGTGCCGACCTCGAAGATGGAGACCACGTTGGGGTGCGAAATGCGAGCGGCGATTCGGGCCTCGTCCATGACCTCCTGCATGTAGGCCAGGTCCCCCACGGCCGGGGTGATGAGCTTGAGTGCCACCTGCCGTTCCAGGCTCGAATCCCAGCACAGGTAGACCTTGCCCTGCAGGCCCTCGCCCAGGGAGCGGTGCACCACGAAACGCCCAATCTTTTTGCTGTCGGTGAGTTCCATATGATTGTTCGGCCGGAATATGCCTTGATTAGCGGAAATTCCTGAAAAAACTTGAGTTCGGGGACGGCCCGCATCCGGCACTCACACCGGGCCGGAAGGTGCATTCGGGCGGCCTTTTGAGGACAATGGTTCTATGTGGTTGATCGATAAAATCGCCGAGCAGAGGATTGCCGAGGCCATGCAGCGCGGGGAATTCGACGACCTGCCGGGCAAGGGCCGCCGCATCGTGCTGGACGATGATCGCCTGGTGCCCGAGGAACTGCGGGTTGCCTACCGCCTCATGAAAAACGCCGGCTTCCTGCCGCCGGAGCTGGAGTTACGCCGGGAAATCAGCAGCGTCGAGGGACTGTTATGCCAGGCAGTCTCCGCCATGGAGCGCGGACATTTGAATAAACGCCTGAATTTCCTGTTGCTGAAACTGGACCAGGGGGGGTGCGCCTCGCCGGCCATACGCGAGGCCGCCTATCACAACAAGTTGTCGCGGCGCTTGCTTACTTGAAGGCCTCTTTGACCTGTTTTTCCAGGTCAGTTTCTTTCTTGCCCTGATACTTCTTGCGTTCCTCCTGGCCTTCCTCATGCCATTTTTTGACGCGGTCCCACAGACCGGCCGAGGATTCTTCCTCGCCGCCATCAGCGGTGGCCGCGGCGGGTTGTTCGGCCGCCGGTTCAGTGGCCGGCGCAGCGGTCGTTGTGGTGGCCGTCGCGCGGCGTTCCGCCAGTGATTCGCGTGCCGTCGCAACCTTGTCCAGGCCGGGCGTGATCATATCGGCCTTGTCGAGATATCCCGCGGCCTGATCGAGTTTATTCGACTGCATTGCGCCATAGGCCAGGCCGACATACTTTTCAGCAATGGCGCGGATGCCGGCATTGGCGTCCGGGTTGCCCGGGTCCAGCTTCAGCACGGCCAGGTATTTATCGAAAGCATTGTCGTCTTTCGGCCGGGTCAGGCGCAGGGCGTCGATATCTGCACGGGCGCGGGTCAGGAGTTCATCGACCTGTTTTTGCAGGCGTTCGGTCTCTTCATCGGCGGTATCGATCGCCGCGGGTGCCTCCAGGCTGAGTGACGTCTCACCGCTGATCGGTTCGACCTCGGGTTCAACCGGCGTCGCCGGCACGGCGGGAGCGCTTTTCGTTACCGTCACTGACGGCGCATCTTCCTCGCCGCCCATGAAGAAATAGGCCAGCGCCAGCAGCAGGACGGCGGCGGCCGCAATGACGGGGAGCCTGGATTTTTTCGCAGGCGTGGACGTTGCGGTTGTCTCCTCTGCCGCCGCTGCGGCTGGCGTATCCTCCAGCGGCAGGGTGCTCGCCTCGCTGTCCAGCGCCACGGTTTTTTCCGTAGCGGCCCCGTCCAGCCTGACCGTGGCCGCCGTGTCCAGCGGCTCGGTTTTTACCGTGTCGCCGCCGTGTTTTTCTGTTTCACCTTCCGGGTCAATGATGGTGACATTGGCGTTGGTGTTAAAGCTGAATTCCTTGCGCCAATCGGCCACGTCCTGCGGGCGGTCCAGGGGCTTGAAGGCCAGCGCGTGGTCGACGGCTTCCAGGAAACTGATGCTGAAACGATCCCTGAAGGCGGGCACCAGTGGCGGGTAGGGGTCGGTGTCGTCATGCAGTATGGCCTCGTTGCGATCGATGGCCGACATCGGCATGAGGCCGGAGATGCACTTGTAGACGGTTGCTCCCAGTCCGTAGATATCGGTCCATGGGCCCTGCCGATCACTTTTCGAACCATATTGCTCGATCGGCGCATAGCCGGGTGAGACCAGCGTGGTCAGGGTTTGCGGGTCGGTGGTCGCGCCCCGGCCGGATGTACTGCGGGTCTGCCGCGCCGAGCCGAAATCCAGCAGGACCGGACTGCCATCGCCGCGGATGAAGATATTGCCGGGCTTGATGTCCCGGTGCACGAAGCCCTTGGCGTGCATGATTTCCAGACCGCTCATCAGCGGGATCAGGATCTTGATGATCTCGGATTCGTTCAGCGTCTTCCTGTTTTTCAGGATCTGCTGCAGGCTCTTGCCGACCTCGTAGTTCATTACCATGTAGGCCGTGTTGTTCATCTCGAAAACGTTGTAGACACGCACCAGGTTGGGATGCTCGAAGTTGGTCAGCGTCCGCGCCTCGCTGATGAAGCGTTTCAGTCCCCACTCAAAATCATCTTTTTGATCCGCCGAGGTCGGCTGCACGGTGAGATCGCCGGTGCGTATCGAGA
>JBFGPT010000312.1:0-2569 GCA_041564575.1 Gammaproteobacteria bacterium
ACATAAATTACCAGGTCTGAAGAAATGATGAGCAGAGGAGAGCATCAACTTATCGACACAGGTATTTTCTGTATCCGTAATTTCTTAATGTCCGCTTATAGCCAATAGCAGACGTTGAAAAAATATCAGGAAAGTTTATTCCGTAACAGCTCGTTCACCTGCTGCGGATTGGCCTTGCCCTGTGTGGCCTTCATCAACTTGCCGACGAAGAATCCGATCAGTTTCTTCTGCTTGTCAGCCGGGCTGGCGCGGTATTGTTCGACCTGTTGCGGATTACTGGCAATCACCTCGTCGACCAGCTTTTCCAGTTCGCCGCTGTCGGACATCTGTTTCAGGCCCTGCTTTTCAATGATCTGATCAGCGTCACCTTTGCCATTCCACATGGCCTCGAACACCTGCTTGGCGATCTTGCCGGAGATGGTATTGTCGGTGATGCGCTTGATCATACCGCCCAGCATGCCGGCGCTGACCGGGCTGTCGCCGATGTCACGGTTGTCGCGGTTCAGGGCCGCCGACAATTCGCCCATGATCCAGTTGGCGACGGGTTTTGCCGCGCCTTCCGCGGCGGCCACGCAGGTTTCAAAGTAATCGGCCAGCGCTTTTTGCGCGGTCAGCACGGCGCTGTCGTAGTCGGAAAGTTTGTATTCGTTAATGAAACGCTGTTTTTTCGCATCCGGCAGTTCCGGCAGTTCTTCCCGCAGATTGTCCAGCGTGGCCTGTTCGATGACAACCGGCAGGAGATCGGGGTCCGGGAAGTAGCGGTAATCGTTGGCCTCTTCCTTGGTGCGCATGGATCGGGTCTCGTTTTTCACCGGGTCAAACAGGCGGGTTTCCTGGACGATCACGCCGCCGTCTTCGAGGATGTCGATCTGGCGTTCGATCTCGTGATTGATGGCCTGTTCGACGAAGCGGAAGGAGTTGATGTTTTTCAGTTCAGCACGGGTGCCGAATTTTTCCTCGCCCTTCAACCGTACCGAGACATTGGCGTCACAGCGGAACGAGCCTTCCTGCATGTTACCGTCAGAGATATCGAGGTAGGTGACCAGGCTGTGGATCTTCTTCATGTAGGCCACGGCTTCCCTCGCGCTGCGCATGTCGGGTTCAGAAACGATCTCGATCAGTGGCGTGCCGGCGCGGTTCAGATCGATGCCGGTCTTGTCTTCGAAGCCCTCGTGCACGCTCTTGCCGGCGTCCTCCTCGAGATGCGCGCGGGTGATGCCGATGGTCTTTTGAACACCTTCCTCGGGTTCAATGGTGATATGGCCCTTGCCAACGATGGGCAATTCATACTGGCTGATCTGGTAGCCCTTGGGCAGGTCCGGGTAGAAATAATTCTTGCGCGCGAATACCGAGCGTTCGGCGATCTCCGCGTCGATGGCGAGGCCGAACTTGATCGCCATCAAAACCGCCTGTTCATTCAACACCGGCAGCACGCCGGGAAAGCCGAGATCGACGGCGCAGGCCTGGACGTTGGGTTCGGCGCCGTAACGGTTCGCGGCTCCGGAAAAAATCTTGCTGTGGGTCGCCAGCTGACAATGAATCTCGAGGCCGATGACGGTTTCCCATTCCATCATGCGTAAGCCTCCGGCCATTGCAGGTGATGATCGGTTGCCTGCTGAAAGCGGTGGGCGATGTTCAGCAACTGCGATTCCCTGAAATAATCGCCAATCAGTTGCATGCCGACCGGCAGACCGTTGACAAGCCCGGCCGGGATGGAGATCGCGGGCAGGCCGGCCAGGTTAACCGACACCGTGTATATGTCCGAGAGATACATGCGGACCGGGTCCGCAGTTTTTTCACCTTTCCTGAAGGCGACCTCCGGCGTGGTCGGGCCGAGGATGACGTCGACCGAATCAAAGGCATTACTGAAATCCTGCTGTATCAGGCGGCGTATCTGTTGCGCCTTGAGATAGTAGGCGTCGTAGTAACCCGCCGACAGGGCGTAGGTACCGATCATGATGCGGCGCTTGACCTCAGGGCCGAAACCCTCGGCGCGCGTGCGGCAATAGAGGTCCATCAGGTCTCGCGGATCATCGCAGCGGTAACCGAAACGCACACCGTCATAACGTGAAAGATTGGACGAACACTCGGCCGGGGCGATCACGTAGTAGGCGGGAATGGAAAGATGGCTGTTGCCGAGTTCGATTTCGACAGTTTTGGCGCCGAGTTTTTCCAGTTCCTGAATGGCGGTTTCAATCACCGCAGCAACGCCGGGATCAAGTTCCGAGCTGAAATACTGTTTCGGCAAACCGATCTTCAGCCCGTCGATCTTTTCCTCCAGCGCGGCCGTGTAATCCTCCACCTCCGTGTTGACCGAAGTCGAATCCAGCGGATCGAAGCCGGCCATGTAATTCAGCAGGATCGCCGCGTCCTGCGCCGTGCGGGTCATCGGCCCGCCCTGGTCGAGGCTGGAGGCAAAGGCGATCATGCCGTAACGAGACACCCGTCCGTAGGTGGGTTTCAGGCCGGTAACGCCGCACAGGGCCGCGGGCTGGCGGATGGAACCGCCGGTATCGGTGCCGGTCGCGGCCACCGCGAGTCCCGCGGCGACTACCGCTGCAGAACCTCC
>JBFGPT010000313.1:0-2561 GCA_041564575.1 Gammaproteobacteria bacterium
GGCCTGCTACAGGCTCTGTTGAGAGACTCTAGGCTATACTTTTAACTATGTCAATATTATTTATTACCTATATATTTTTTACTATATACTAAAAATTATAAGGGTCTACTTCAGGTACGTATAATGCCAGCAAACGCGAGGACTAGACCGTGGCCGAGACCGGCAAAATGCTGAACGAGATCAAATGGGCCAACCGGCAGAGGTTGCAATTCATTGAAATTATTGCGTTTTATACGGGTGTCGTGAGACGGGGGACGCTCGCCCGGGCGTTTGGCATCTCGGACGCGGCGGCCACCAAGGATCTCAAGTTCTACAATGACATCGCACCGGGTAATCTCACCTACCGACACGCCGTGTTCGGTTTTGTGCCGGCACGCGATTTTCAGGCGGTCTTTGCCGACCTGTCGCCAGCGCGGGTGCTGCCCATGATCGAATCCAACCTGACCGGTTTCGAGGGCCCCTACGGTGAGCGCGCGCTGTTCGAAATCCCGACCGCGGACCTGAATTTACCCAAGCGCCTGCCGGACCAGGCCGTCCTGGCGCAGATCACCCGGGCCATCGCACACCATAAAAAGCTCGAAGTGAGTTATCGTTCACTATCAGGAAAAGATATCGATCACAAGCGTCTGATCGAACCACATGCGCTGGTCAATACCGGTTTTCGCTGGCACGTGCGGGCCTACAACGAGGACAGCTTCGATTTTCGTGATTTCGTCCTGTCGCGCTTCGTTGCGGCCGAGTGCCTGGAGATTGATGCGGAATCCAGCGCCCAGTACGATGATGACTGGAGCGAATGGGTGTCACTGGCGCTGGCGCCCCACCCCGGCCTGGGCGACACCAACCGCCAAAGCCTGCTTATCGACTACGGCGCCAGCGGTGAGACCATTACGATCCGGGTGCGGCGCGCACTTATCGGTTATCTGCTACAGCAATTGTCCGTGGACACGACCCGCGACCACTCGATGAACCCGCGCCGCCACCAACTGGTGGTCGTCAACCGCGATGAAATCGAACCCTTCGCCAGCTGGGCCTTCAATGATCCGGCTTAAGCAGCCATTCATGTAACACCCGGTAGACGACGCCGCCATCGTCCGCTACCGATTCCACCAGTACGAAATGATCGACCTGCCAGTCGATTTTAATCTCATCCTCCTTGACGGCTTCGCGTTGTTTCCTGGTCAGGGTGACATGCGGCCGGTAAGCGCGGGTCTCGATCTTCAATCCCGATTGACGTGCGCATTTTCTCAGCGATTTAACCAGTGACAACAGTTCCTCGGGCGCCTGCCGCATGCCAAGCCAGACAATCCCCGGCCGCGGCCAGTAACCGGCGGAATCCAGCGTCAGTTGAAATGGCCGCGGATGCAGACGATCGATCCTGTTAATGAGCTGTGCTGCCGTTGTTCCATGCGTATTGCCGAGAAACACCAGGGTGATATGCAGGTTCGCCGCGGGCACGGGCCGCCCCGGTCCGGCGGGGATCAGTTTTTTAATGCGCCGGCGTACCCCGGTGTCCGGCCACAAGGCGAGAAACAGCCGCTTGTTACCTTCATACATTGGCATGTGTATTTTTGGGGGCAAGTCCTGCCCGGATTTCTGCGTGTAAGAGCGTTTCCGGTCAGGCGGTGCCGCCGTGCCGGAACATCGATTGATCAATACCGGCTGTACCTTGCAATCAGGGCCTGAGCGGCCTGCTTTTGCCCGGACGAGAGTTGCCCGTCCAGCTTTTTATAGCGCGCGCGAAGATCGTCCAGTTTCAGATTGCCGGATTTCTGCCTGAACTCATCCTGCGCCTGCAGAAATTCTTCGCTGGCATCGTCGTGTTCGGCCGGCGTGTTTATGGCGGCGTCAAGTTTGTCATGCGCCACCGTGAGCCAGGCATAGGCCTTGACCGCATCGGGTTCCACCCCGAGGCCCTCGTCGTAGTACGCACCGAGCTTGTATTGCGCCAGGGCGTAACCGGATTTCGCGGCCTTGCCGTAATGGCGCAGGGCCTTGCTGAAATTCTGTTTCAGGCCCAGTCCCTGTTCATACATGAGCCCGATCTTGTAATGTGCATCGGGGCGACCATACTTCGCCGCCTTGCGAAACCAGGTGTAGGCCTGCCTGTAATCCTGCGCCACGCCCTGCCCGCCCGCGTACAGCGAACCCAGCGCCAGCATGGCGCGGTGATCACCCCGTTCGGCGGATTCCTCGAAGAGTTTCGCGGCGGTTGCATAATCGCCCTGCATGTAGGCCGTGCCGCCGGCATCGAAATCCGCGTATGCCGGCAGCATGAACAGGGCAGCGAATAGCAAGGGCAGGCACTGTCGTAACGGTTTCATGAGTCCATTAAAGCACAGAAGCGAAAATGAATGCAGACCTCAGGTCTCATTTCGCTCGAGATTGTCGATCGCACCCTGCAACGCCATGAGGCTGGCCTGCAGGCGGATCTCGCCGCGATCTCCATTCAGCAATACCCGTGTGGATTTGAGCCAGCCGTCGCGGCCGGCCCAGGCAAAACAGACAGTACCGACTGGTTTTTCGTCCGATCCACCGTCCGGCCCGGCAATGCCGGTGATCGA
>JBFGPT010000314.1:0-2556 GCA_041564575.1 Gammaproteobacteria bacterium
AAGCAGATCATCGAGAATGATCCGGGTAATGCCCAGGCCCTGAACGCACTCGGCTATACGCTGGCGGACCGCACCGAACGTTACGAGGAAGCTTACGAATATATCAAGCGGGCACTGGAAATCAGCCCCAATGATTTTTACATCCTCGACAGCATGGGCTGGGTACTGTACCGGCTCGGCCGCCTGAACGAGTCGGTCGTGTACCTGCGCCGGGCGCTGGAATTACGCCCCGATCCCGAGATCGCGGCACACCTCGGCGAAGTGCTGTGGGTGATGGGAGACAAGGAGCGGGCCAGGAGTATCTGGGACACCGCCTTGCAGGAAACGCCCGAAGACAGCCGGTTGCTCGACGTCATCAACAGATTTAATCCCTGACCGGGTAACGCCGCCCGGATCCATTGTCGCGCCCGAGTGGCTGCTGTTAAGATGCAGGCACAATATTATATGCATCATTAATATACGTTCCCGCATCATTTGATATTCGCCTTGATGAACTCCACTGTTATAACCGGCCGAAGATGTTTCGCAGTGTGCCTGCTGTGTTTGCTGATGTTCGGCTGCGCGGAATCGCCGTTCCTGGATATCTCGGAAGATCCCGAGGCCGAGGCCTTGTGGCAGAGCCGGGAAGTCAGCTTGCGCGGCATCAACGGCTGGGCCGTGAAGGGACGCCTGGGGATCACGACCAGCAAGGAAGGCTGGACAGCCAGCCTGCACTGGGCCCAGCAGAAACAGCTATACATGATGCGCATCATGGCGCCGCTTGGCCAGGGCACTTACGAGATCAAGGGCGGCCATGGCAAGGTCTCGTTGTTGACCGAACAAAACGAACTGATCGAAGCCGCGGACCCTGACACATTAATGAACGAAAACCTGGGCTGGAGCGTTCCGGTACTCGGCCTGCAGCACTGGATCCTCGGGATCCCCGCGCCGCACAGCCCGGTACAGCACCGCGCCATCGACGGCGCCGGCCGTCTGGTCAGCCTGGAGCAGGATGGCTGGAAGATCATCTTTTCCCGCTACCAGTCGGTGGGACAATACGAACTGCCCGGCAAGATCTCCATGGAAAACTCACGCATCAAGGTCAGGCTCGCCATCCAGGACTGGGTCAAGATCATATGATCAGCCGGGATTGGCCGGCACCGGCCAAGCTCAACCTGTTCCTGCATGTCGTCGGCAGGCGCGCAGACGGCTATCACCTGCTACAAACGGTCTTCCAGTTTCTGGATTTCTATGATCGACTGGATTTCGAGGTCCGCGATGATCCGGGTATACACCGTCTCAACGATTGCCTGGGATTACCCGCGGAAAACGATCTGGTCGTGCGCGCGGCCCGTGCCCTGCAGGACTACAGCGGATGCGACGCCGGCGTCGATATCCGCGTGGACAAGCACATACCCATGCAGGCCGGCCTGGGCGGCGGCAGTTCCGACGCGGCGACTACCCTGGTGGCGCTGAACCGGCTCTGGGAGCTGCAGATCCCCGTGGACGAACTGGCCCGTATCGGGGTGAGCCTCGGTGCCGATGTGCCGATCTTCGTGCATGGCCACGCCGCCTTTGCCGAGGGCGTTGGCGAGCAACTGACCGCGGTCGATCCGGCCGAGGACTGGTACCTGATCCTGCGGCCGGAATGCCCTATCAGCACGGCGGAAATCTTTAATTCCCCGGATTTGACACGTAATACCCCACCAATCACAATACGCGACTTTCTAGGTGGTGCCGGGCACAATGACTGCCTGCCCGTGGTCAGGAAACTGTACCCCGAGGTTGCGGAAGCGCTTGATTGGCTGGGAGAATTCTCAAGTGCCCGGATGACCGGCACCGGCTCGACCGTGTTCGCGGGTTTTCCCGATCGCCGGGCGGCCGAGGCAGTCCTGGCACAGGCGCCACAGCGCTGGTTTGGACGGGTCGCAAAAGGTCTGAACCGATCACCCCTGCTGCAGCGATTGGGCTGAAAGATCGCGCGGCATATTTCCGCTGCGGCAGAGTCATCCTGGCACGCCGTGCCAGGACAGGAACGATTGTATATGGGGTGTAGCCAAGCTGGTTAAGGCACGGGGTTTTGATCCCCGCATTCCCAGGTTCGAGTCCTGGCACCCCAGCCACTTTCTTGCAAGGGGATGAACCGGGCGGACGCAGAAAATTAATACGGGGCAGCACGCAAACCATGTCACTTGATAATGTCATGTTATTTACGGGTAACGCCAATCCACGCCTGGCGGCGGATATCAGCGCTTGCCTCAACCTGCCAGTGGGCAAGGCCAACGTGGACAGGTTCAGTGACGGTGAGGTCCTGGTCGAGATTGCCGAGAATGTGCGCGGCCGGGACGTGTATATCATCCAGTCGATCTGTGCGCCGGCCAACGATACCCTGATGGAATTACTGGTCATGGCCGATGCATTGCGGCGCGCCTCGGCAACCCGCATAACCGCGATCATTCCCTACATGGGATACGCGCGCCAGGACCGGCGCACGCGTTCCGCCAGGGTGCCGATCACGGCCAAGCTGGTGGCGGACATGATAGGCACGGTGGGCATCAATCATGCCCTGACGGTGGA
>JBFGPT010000315.1:0-2554 GCA_041564575.1 Gammaproteobacteria bacterium
CCAGACTTGCCTGGCTGGCGTGCATACCGATGTGCGGCATGCCCAAGCCGATGAATCGATGCCGTGCCACTCCGGGCAAGCAAGCGAACCCGCAGCGGTGGATAAACAGGCCGGGCCTCACGACGACTGTCTCGATGATTGCCAGTGCGGGGACCTGAAAATTTCCATCAAGGGCCAGGAATACAACACCGACAAGCAGGTTTACGCGAATCCCGATAAGAAAATACAGTTATTCGCGGCATTCGCCGGTTTCGGAGATCAGCCTGCATTCCTGAATTTACTCATAACGCGGATAAATCAGCCCGACCGGGCGATTGTCCAGCCCTTCCACAGGTATACCGTACTCCTGAACTAGATCACGCCTGCATTTTTACCGGTTAGTTTCTTAACCTTTGCAGGAGTGATCTCATGTCTACATTTATAAAAACGTTTACCCGGACGTTAGTCTTATTAACCGCAGCACCGCTGGCGATGGCCGCGCCCTATCTGGAGTTACGGGAAGCCGAGCGCATTGCCCTGGAAAAGGATCCCGGGGTTGAAGTGTTCAATTCCAGGGAGGAGGGCCTCGTCGCCCGTTCCATTGCGGACGGACAATTACCGGATCCGAAATTTCGCTTTGACCTGAGCAATATCCCGGTCGACGGCTTTGACCTGGACCAGGAGCCCATGACGCAGATCAGGTTCGGCATCATCCAGTCCATACCACCGGGCGACAGTCTCCATTACCGCGAGGCGCAGTCGCTGGCCCTCTCGGAAGCCGAGGCCATGCGCGCCCGCGAGCGGCGCCTGAATGTCGTGCGAGAAGTCCGCCTGATCTACCTGGAGCTGTTCCTGCAGGCGCAAACCGTGACGATCCTGAACGAGAACCGGTTATTCTTCTCCGATCTGCTCGATATCACGGAACGACAATACGCCGCGGGGCGTGACAATCAGCACGATGTCATCCGCGCGCAGCTCGAATTGTCACTGGTCGATGAACGGATACTCGCCACCAGCCAGAAACGCGAGGCGGCAATGGCGATGCTCAGCCGCTATACCGGTCTGGATGCCGCCATGCGGCCGCTGCCGGAAACATTCCCGTTGCTGAACGAGGCCTCGCCACTGGCGGATCTCGAAAACCGGCTGGAACGTCATCCCCTGATCCGCATTGAAAACGCGTTGATGAAATTCAATAAAAAGCGCGTCGCCGAGATCGAGGAAACCTATAAGCCGGGTTACACCGTGGACGTGACCTACGGTGTGCGCAGCGGTAACAACCTGGACGGCAGTGGCCGGCCGGACCTGTTGACCGCCATGGTCCTGGTGGATATCCCTTTGTTCACCGACAAGCGCCAGGACCAGCGGCTGGCCGAGGCAACGAGTAATCATATTGCCGCCACGTTCTCGAGAACGGACCGGGTGTACGAGATACGCAGCCTGACGCGGCGCGAACATGCGAACTGGACGATCCTGTCATCACGGCTGGATTTGTATGAACAGCGTGCGCTGGACGAGGCCAGGACCAATACCGAGGCCACGCTGAACGCTTACCAGAACGACCTGACGGATTTCACGACCCTGATGCGCGCGCAGTTGACGGAACTGGAGACCCGTGTCGATACGCTGAAAGTGAAGATCGACCGGGCGCGGGCACAGACCAACCTTCTGTATTTTGCCGGAGACGAGGAATGATGCGCTTCATCGGCACAGTCTTACTGGTCACCATCACCTTCGGTGCGGGGGTGTACCTGGAAAAAAGATATGACCTCTACCACACGCTGCGCATGAAATATTTTCCGCATGATGCGGCTATGTCCATGGAAAATGCCCCGGCTCAGCAGGCAATGGATGAACCGGAAATTCTTTACTGGGTGGCCCCCATGGATCCGAATTTTCGCCGTGACAAACCCGGCAAATCGCCGATGGGCATGGACCTGATCCCGGTCTACAAGGGTGATGATGCTGATGATGATATCGTCCGAATCTCGCCGGAAGTCATCAACAATATCGGTGTACGTACCGAGCGGGTGCAACGCGGCCGGTTTACCCGGCCGATCCACACCGTCGGATATGTTGAATACGACGAGACGAAAATCAGTCATATTCACCTGCGCGTGGAGGGCTGGATCAACCGGCTCATCGCCAATGCCGAAGGCGAGCGTGTCAAGCAGGGACAATTGCTGTTTACCCTGTATTCACCGGCCCTGGTCAACGCCCAGCAGGAATACCTGCAGGTGCTGGCGCGAAACAACCAGCGCCTGATCGAGGCCTCTAAGGAGAAACTCGCCGCCCTGGGCCTGAACAAATCGCAAATCACGGCGCTGAAAGATCGCGGCAAGGCCGAACAGTACCTCGGCATCCATGCGCCGCAGTCCGGCGTCATTACCAATCTTAACGTCAGGGAAGGCATTTTCGTCAAACCGGAAGACAACATCATGTCGATTGCCAGCCTGGATACGGTCTGGATGCAGGCGGAAATCTTCGAACAGCAGGCCAACTGGGTGCGGGAAGGACAGGTGGTGGAGGCCACCTTGCCATCTTCACCGGGGAAAAAATGGATCGGCACGGTGGATTA
>JBFGPT010000316.1:0-2553 GCA_041564575.1 Gammaproteobacteria bacterium
GTGTTGAAATAGTCGCTGCCGCCCTGCATGTCCGTAACGGCGCCGCCGGCCTCCTGGATCAGGAGCACGCCGGCGGCGATGTCCCAGGGATGAAGGCCGAATTCCCAGAACCCGTCCAGGCGGCCGCAGGCGACATAGGCCAGGTCCAGGGCGGCGGAGCCGGCGCGGCGAATACCGGAGGTCATGGGAAACAGGTCGCGGAAGGTATCGAGGTACAGCTCGAGACGCTTTTGCTCCTTGAAGGGGAAACCGGTGCCGATCAGGGCCCCGGTCAGTTTTTTCCGTGAACTGACGCGGATACGGTGATCGTTCATATAGGCGCCGCTGCCCCTGCTGGCGGTAAACAATTCGTTCTTGAAGGGATCGAAAACCACGGCCTGTTGCAAGACGCCCTTGTGCTCCAGGGCGATGGAAACCGCGTATTGCGGAAAGCCGTGCAGGAAGTTGGTCGTGCCGTCCAGCGGGTCAATGATCCAGCGATACGCATCCGGGTTTTTGCCGCCGCTGGCGCCGCTCTCCTCGGCGAGAAAACCATGATCGGGATAACTGTCGCTGATCGTCTGTATAATGACCGCCTCTGCCTTGCGGTCAACCTCGGTGACAAAGTCATTCTGGCCCTTGCTGTTGACCGGCATATCGTGGATGCGATCCATGTTGCGCTGGATAACATTTCCGGCAGCACGGGCGGCACGAATGGCAATATTGAGCATGGGCGCCATGACGTCTCCTTGGAAAAAAACCGGTATTGTACGGGATTTGCGCAAAATAGGTTAAACGCATGAACGCGGCACCGTCAGACAATATTCGCATCGTGCTGGTCGGCACCAGTCATCCGGGCAACATCGGCGCAACCGCGCGCGCCATGAAAACCATGCAACTGAGCAACCTGCACCTGGTGACGCCGAAAATCTTTCCCAGCGCCGAGTGCACCGCGCGGGCCACCGGGGCCGACGATATCCTGCTGGCGGCGACGGTACACGAGTCTCTCGACGCCGCGCTGCGCGACTGCAACCTGATCTACGGCACCACGGCCCGCGAACGCAGTATCGAATGGCCGGTGCTGACACCGGCCCGGGCCGCCGAAGAAATGCTGGCGGCGCCGCCGGAGACCCGCGTCGCGATCCTGTTTGGCCGCGAACGATCCGGACTCAGTAACGAGGAACTCGACCGCTGCCACCGCGCCATTCGCATTCCGGCAAACCCGGAATACAGTTCATTGAATATCGCCGCGGCCGTGCAGATCATCAGTTACGAGATCCGGGTGCGGATGGAATCGGAAATACCAGCCGGCAATCCGGCTGACGCGAAGACACCGCTGGCCAGCAGCGCCGACATGGATCGCCTCTACGAACACCTGCAACAAACCATGACCGAGGTCGGCTATTTTGACCCGGACAAGCCGCGGCGCCTGATGCGGCGCATGAAGCGCCTGTTCAACCGCACCGCCCTGGACGTCAACGAATTGAATATCCTCAGGGGATTCCTCGCGGCGGTGCAGGACCGGATCAAGCGTTGATCCTGCGACCAGGAAGATTAATGGGATAAGAGATCGGGAGCCGGCCGATAAGCCGGGTTCTGTCCTGCCGGCAAGCCGGCAGTGGTGATCATTCATCTGGGATACATGTCACCATGTACCTCAAGCAGCCTACCCGGATCCGGTGCGGACAACACCCGCGGATCCCTATTTGGCCTTGCTCCGGGCGGGGTTTACCATGCCACTGCTGTTGCCAGCAGCGCGGTGCGCTCTTACCGCACCTTTTCACCCTTACCACTCACCTAACGTTTTGATGAGTGGCGGTATACTTTCTGTTGCACTGGCCGTCGATTCGCATCGCCCAGACGTTATCTGGCGCCCTGTCCTGTGGAGCCCGGACTTTCCTCTACGGAGAATCTCCGCAGCGATCACCTGGCCGGCTCCCGATCATTGCAGTATACGACAAAGTCGGCCGTGAAATGTTGCCTATTTGTCCTGATCCAGGGACAGCCGGTACAGCTCGTTTTTATTCAAACCGGTGATTTTCGCGGTCAGCGCGGCCGCCTGGTTTCTCGGCAGGTCTTCGCGCAGGATATTCAGCACGCGCAGGGCCGTGCCGGCATCGGCAGCGACGGCAGCGGCGCCGGCCACCAGTAGTACATATTCACCCCGGATCCGCTCCGGTTTTTCCCGCAACCAGGCCAGGCAGCCGCCCAGGTCCGAGCGGTATACCTCTTCGTGCAGCTTGGAAATCTCCCGGGCCAGCGCCGCCGGACGGTCGCTGCCGAAACAGGCCGCGGCATCCTCGAGGCAGGCCTCGATGCGATGCGGGGCCTCGTAGAAGACCAGCGTGGCCGGCTGCTGCGCCAGCTCTGCCAGCGCCTTTTGCCGGGCCACCGCCTTGGCCGGCAGGTAGCCCCGGAACAGGAAGCGATCGGTCGGCAGGCCGGATGCCGACAACGCGCTGATACAGGCCGAAGGCCCCGGCACCGGGCTGACGCGCAGGCCGTGGTCATGGACCGCCGCGACCAGCCGGTAACCAGGATCACTGATCAGCGGCGTGCCGGCGTCGCTCACCA
>JBFGPT010000317.1:0-2552 GCA_041564575.1 Gammaproteobacteria bacterium
AACGAAGACCTGATAGAGAGGACCACGGACGAAAAGACGTCTTCAGTGCACTTTATACGCCTGGAACTGGATAAAGATATGGTCCGTGACCTGAAAAATGGCGCGGAACTCAGTATCGGCATCGATCATCCCGCTTACACGCATGCCGTAAACCCGGTGCCGGATAATATCCGGCAGTCGCTGATCAGGGACCTGCAGGGGGATTCCTGAATCCCGGTAATCCCTGGCTCGGGCAGCCTGTGACATTTCGGTTCTGCCTGAACCGTTATCTGTATTAAGCGGTTGTTATTGAACGGCGATTCACCGTATTATCCGCAAGCAATCTCACAAACCAGCCCTTGTAACAACCATTTTCATTGGCCAGAAACTACGACGCCGCAGATATTGAGGTCCTGACGGGACTCGAACCGGTCCGCAAGCGACCGGGTATGTACACCGACACCAGCCGGCCCAATCACCTGATCCAGGAAGTTGTCGATAACAGCGTCGACGAGGCCATCATCGGCCATGCCAGCCGCATCGATGTAACCTTGCACAAGGACGGCTCCGTCACGGTGAGCGATGACGGCCGTGGCATGCCGGTGGACGTGCATCCCGGTGAAAAGGTACCGGGCGTGGAAGTTATCCTGACCCGCCTGCACGCCGGCGGCAAGTTCTCCGGCAAAAATTACCGCTTTTCCGGCGGTCTGCACGGTGTCGGTGTGTCGGTCGTCAATGCGCTGTCGAAGCATCTTGAGGTCTGGGTCAAGCGCGATGGCAAGGAATACAATATGTCCTTCGCCAATGGCGACAAGACTTCTGATCTGGAAATCGTCGGCGAAGTCGGCAAGCGTAACTCGGGCACGACCCTGCGCTTCTGGCCGGATCCGAAGTATTTCGATAGCACCAATGTCTCTATCCCCAGGCTTAAACACCTGTTGCGCGCCAAGGCCGTGCTGTGCTCCGGACTACTGATGCGTTTGCATGATGAAAAGAGTCGTGAGAAAACCGAATGGTGCTATGAAGACGGCCTGAACACCTATCTCCGTGAATGCCTGCAGGATGTGGAGCTGTTGCCGGCAGAACCCTTCGTCGGTCACATGCAGGGCAATCATGAGGCCGTGGACTGGGCCATCCACTGGCTGCCGGAGGATGGCGAACTGATTACGGAAAGCTATGTGAACCTGGTGCCCACGCCCCAGGGCGGTACGCACGTGAATGGTCTGCGCCAGGGCCTGCTGGACGCGTTGCGGGAATTTTGCGAGTCACGCAGCCTGTTGCCGCGCGGCGTCAAGCTGAACGCCGATGATGTCTGGGAGCGTTGTGCCTACCTGCTGTCGGTCAAGCTGGATGATCCCCAGTTCGCCGGCCAGACCAAGGAAAGACTTTCGTCACGCGAATGTGCAACCTTTGTCGGGGGCGTCGTACGCGACAGTTTCAGCCACTGGTTGCACCAGCACGTGGAGATGGGCGAACGCATCGCCGAACTGGCGATCCGGCATGCGCAAAAACGCCTGCAGGCCGGCAAGAAGATTGTCAGGAAAAAGGTCGCGGGCGGCCCGGCACTGCCGGGTAAGCTGGCCGATTGCAGCCAGCAGGATGTCAATGTGACCGAACTGTTCCTGGTCGAGGGTGATTCGGCCGGAGGTTCGGCCAAGCAGGCGCGTGACCGCGAGTTCCAGGCCGTCATGCCCCTGCGCGGCAAGATACTGAATACCTGGGAAGTGTCCTCTAACGAGGTGCTGTCATCGAAAGAAGTACATGATATTTCGGTCGCTATCGGCGTCGATCCGGGCAGCGAGGATCTGTCAGGCCTGCGTTACGGCAAGATATGCATTCTCGCCGACGCCGATTCCGACGGCATGCACATCGCCACACTGTTGTGCGCATTGTTCATGAAACACTTCAGGCAACTGGTGGCCAATGGCAACCTGTACGTCGCCATGCCGCCGCTGTACCGTATCGATGTCGGCAAGGATATCTACTACGCGCTGGACGACTCCGAGAAGCAGGGCATCCTGGACACGATTGCCGCGGAAAAGAAAAAGGGCAAGGTCAATGTTCAGCGGTTCAAGGGACTGGGTGAGATGAATCCCGCGCAACTGCGCGAGACCACCATGGCCACGGAAACGCGCAACCTGGTGCAACTGAGCCTGGAGCAGCCGAAAAAGGCGGAGCAGATGCTGGATATGCTGCTGGCCAAAAAGCGGGCAACCGATCGGAAGAACTGGCTGGAGACCAAGGGTGATCTGGCAACGGTGTAATAAGATGTGGTTCGAGCCAGCACGCATCATCATTCATCAGATCAGTCACTTTGCAAACACCCGTCAGACGAAGCGTGCCGGCTCGATACGGTGAAAACAGCAAGCAGTATGCCACCCGGCATTATGTATGAAAGAACAGACTGTTAGCGGCGCATGCCGGATGCTGCGACACATCAAATGCCCGAATTGTGTCTGGCCTGTGCGACAGATGAACACTATCCACCTCTATCTTGACTGAGCTGCCATGAGCGAAACCATGAATCTTGAATTTAACCCTGCACAGCAACTGCCCATCGGCGAATTCACCGA
>JBFGPT010000318.1:0-2552 GCA_041564575.1 Gammaproteobacteria bacterium
GATCATGCTGGATGCCTATCTCAGCAAGGAAATAGACGAGCTGTATATTGTATCAAACAATTTTGTGAATTCGATGACCCAGAAAACTGTGGTCGAACAACTGATACCGGTCGAACCCGAGGAGCAGACAGAATACAAGCATCACTGGGACTATATTTATGAACCGGATGCCCAGGAAGTCCTCGACGTCGTGCTGGAACGCTATATCGAATCACTTGCATACCAGAGTGTTGTCGAAAATATCGCCTGCGAACAGGCAGCCAGGATGGTTGCGATGAAGAGCGCCTCTGATAACGCCGGTAAACTGATCGAGGAACTTGAACTGATATACAACAAGGCGCGTCAGGCCGCGATTACGCAGGAACTTTCGGAAATTGTCAGCGGCGCGGCGGCTGTATAAAGCATTGATCATTTGATTGAACATGCCATTGAGAGAATGGCAGAAAGAGAAATTTAAACAGACTAGATACAAGAGGAACTAAACAATGAGTTCTGGAGAAATCGTACAAATTATCGGTGCCGTGGTAGACGTCGAGTTTCCGGGAGATTCCATTCCGAAAATTTACGATGCATTACTGGTGGATGCCGAAGGCGTCAATACTACCCTGGAGGTTCAGCAGCAGTTGGGTGATGGCGTGGTCCGGACCATTGCCCTGGGCTCAACCGATGGCTTGCAGCGTGGTCTCAAAGTCAACAACACGGGTGCGGCGATTACCATTCCGGTCGGCGAAAAAACCCTGGGACGCATCATGAACGTTCTGGGCGAGCCGATCGATGAGTGCGGTGATATTGATACCGATGAAAAGATGGTTATCCATCGTGCCGCGCCCAAATTCACGGAACTCAGCCCCAGTACCGAGCTGCTGGAGACCGGCATCAAGGTTATCGACCTGATCGTGCCCTTCGCCAAGGGCGGCAAGATCGGGTTGTTTGGCGGTGCTGGTGTCGGCAAGACCGTCAACATGATGGAGTTGATCAATAACATCGCAACCCAGCATTCCGGCTTGTCCGTGTTTGCCGGTGTCGGTGAGCGTACCCGCGAAGGTAACGACTTTTATTTCGAAATGCAGGAAGCCGGCGTTGTAAATGTCGAGGATTTCTCCAAGTCCAAGGTCTCCATGGTCTACGGGCAGATGAACGAGCCGCCGGGTAACCGCCTGCGCGTGGCCCTGACCGGATTGACCCTGGCCGAGAAGTTCCGTGACGAGGGCCGTGACGTCCTGCTGTTTATCGATAATATTTACCGCTTTACCCTGGCCGGCGTGGAATGTTCGGCGTTGTTGGGCCGCATGCCATCGGCCGTTGGTTATCAACCGACACTGGCCGAGGAAATGGGCAAGTTGCAGGAGCGTATTACGTCCACAAAGACCGGATCGATTACCTCGATCCAGGCAGTCTATGTGCCGGCGGACGATCTGACCGACCCGTCTCCCGCCACGACCTTCGCTCACCTCGATGCTACCGTGGTACTTTCCAGGCAGATTGCAGAGCTGGGTATCTACCCGGCCGTGGACCCGCTGGATTCCACCAGCCGTCAGCTTGACCCGCTGGTGGTCGGTCAGGAACATTACGATACCGCGCGCGCCGTGCAAAATACCCTGCAGCGATACAAGGAACTGCGCGACATCATCGCGATCCTGGGCATGGACGAGCTGTCAGAAGATGACAAGCTGATCGTGGCACGTGCCAGAAAAATCCAGCGCTTCCTGTCCCAGCCATACTTCGTGGCCAAGGTCTTTACCGGGCAGGACGGCGAATTTGTGCCGCTGAAGGAAACCATCCGCGGTTTCCAGGAAATCGTCGAAGGCAAGCATGATGATCTGCCGGAACAGGCCTTCTACATGGTTGGCGGCATTGACCAGGCCGTCGAAAAGGCCAAGACACTGTAAGCAGCAGGTATGTCTAACTTGATAGTCGAGATAGTAAGCGCCGAAAAAGAAATCTTTTCGGGCGAGGCTGCCATGGTATTTGCACCGGCTTCGCAGGGCGAAGTCGGTATCGCACCCGGGCATACACCCCTTATAACACAACTGGCGCCGGGGGAAGTCCGGGTCCAGCTCGAAGATGGCTCAGAACATGGTTTCTTTGTCTCCGGCGGCCTGCTGGAAGTACAACCTTACGTGGTGACTGTATTGTCCGACTCGGCCGAACGCGCCGAGGACCTGGACGAGGCGGCGGTCATCCGGGCCAAGGAGGAAGCTGAAAAGGCCTTCCACGACAAGGATGCCAAGATTGAATACGCTGTTGCCCGTGCTCAGCTTGCCGAGGCCGCCGCGCAGTTGCAGGCAATTCAGCGCCTGCGTAAACGCAGCGCACGTTAGCCATTTCACATTCTGAATTATTATATAAAGCCCGACCATCGGGCTTTTTTTATAATTACGATACGTAGATCACTCTCGGAATGATGTGGAAAGGGGTCAACTGGTTTTGAAACTCGTCGTCATCATGCCCACCTACAACGAGGCGGAGAATATTCTTCCGATGCTGGAAGTCCTGTCCAGCCAATTTGAACACATCCCGCATGACTGCCATGTGCTGGTGGTGGATGACAA
>JBFGPT010000319.1:0-2537 GCA_041564575.1 Gammaproteobacteria bacterium
CTTGCATTTGCGCTGATCGGTTCCAGTTCAATATCAATCCTACGATCGATGGCTGTCGCATGGATTTTCCAGCCCGGGGCGGTTTCATTCATATCCACCAGGTCGATATCCATGTATTCAAGACTTTTAACCGTGGCGATATGCAACTGATCAAGGGGCGCGGTGAAGGTTTTGTAAGCGATGCCACTCAAAGTATGATTAACGCCGGCACCGGCCATTAGTCCGCCGGCTGTTAGTGCGACGCTTGCGCAACCCGGGGCACAGGACAGAACAAACAGGCACAGCAGTGCCCGTGCAGTTACTCTCATTGTTAGCATAATCAACTCCGTTGTTTTTTTTCAGCTTTCTTTGAAGCCTTGAACAGGGAAGTATAGTGACAGGCAGCGGGGTGTATACAGAAACTCCCTGTGACATGCGTGCGTCAGTTCACAAAAGCATTCCTTCCGAATCCCATATCAGGAACGTTGTCACAGAAAAAAATTAAAGCCGGCGCCTGTATCGAATACAGTGCACCGGCAAAATGACAGGTACAGTTACGGGAATGCCGGTATGGTCGGCTCGATTCCGTGATCTTCGGCTTCAGGATGGTGTTTCAGGATCAGTTCCCTGACCTCATCCACCTTGTCCTTCGGCACATCCAGCATTAACAGGATATGACCCTCGTCAATGGCATGCTCGAACTGCTTCAGCTTGGTGTTGGGCGTACTGCTCCCGATCAATACGCCGGAGACCCACACTCCGAACGCTGCACCCAGAATAAACAACAGCAGTATGATCTCGTACATGGGCTTCATGCCAGATATTACTTGCATGCCGTATACGCCGAGTCCTATGATGGCGCCGCCCAGCGCGCCGGAGACGATACCCACCTGCATTCCGTGAGTGATGTCTGATCGCTCGGCCGAGGTTGCCTCTGGCAGATCCTCGAGATCCATGCCGCGTTTGCCGAGAAAATGCATATGATCCTCGCTGACCCTGGCCAGTAACAGGTCTCTCAGCACCAGCCTGGACACTTCAACATCAGGCAGAATGAAATAGAGTCTTCTATTCATAAGGCACCTCCACGGGCTTTTGCCGGTATCCAGATGGCCCGGATACCTTCTTGCCAGTGATTAAAGTATAGTTCAGGCAGATTCCGGTGCTTGTCTAACTGGCGATCAAAAAAACAGTAAATACATACACTTGAATAAAGACTGCAGGCCATGAAGAATTTCAGTGCCATTCATGCCCGGGCGGCCAGGCGCAAGGGCGGCAGCCAGGCACTTGAAAAATTGTTACCGGCGCCGGTCAGTCCCCGGCGGCTTGCGAAAACAAGTGATGACCGCTGCCTGTCCCTGATGAGCAAATGCGTGTTCCGCGCCGGTTTCAGCTGGAAAGTTATCGACAGGAAATGGCCGGACTTCGAGCAGGCCTTCCACCGGTTTGATCCGGTGGTCCTGGTGCATCTGTCTCCGGATACTTGGGATGCTTATCTGTCGGATACGCGCATCGTGCGTAACTGGCAAAAGATAAAAACCGTGTACGACAACGCCTGTTTCGTCAACGAGGTTTCCGGCAAGCAGGGTTCATTCGCGCGTTTCCTCGCTGAATGGCCGCAGGATGACCAGGTGGGTTTGATGGCCTTTCTCAAGGAAAACGGTTCCAGGCTGGGCGGCAACACCGGGCAATATTTTCTGCGCTTCATCGGCCGGGACACATTTATTCTTTCAGGCGACGTCATACAGGCAATACAGGAAGCCGGTGTTGATATCGGTGATCGACCGTCCAGTCAACGTGACCTGGGCCGGATACAGGAGGCATTCAATACCTGGCACGACGAAACAGGACTGCCATACAGCCATCTCAGCAAGATTGCCGCCTACACTTGCGGAGTCAATTACGACGGGGACACCATCATACGCGAGATGCAACAGGTCGGGGAGGAGACTGACTGAACTATCAGGCGTTGTCTTTTCTGGTGAATCCGATTTCCTCGTTGAGGATTCTGACCTCGCGTTGCGGAAACGGGATCTCCATACCGTGTTCCTGCAAGGCGTTCCAGATCATATGCAGCAGATCAGCACCGACCCGGTTTTTGCCGTCGTCGATACCCATCATCCAGAATTCCACCAGGATGGTGATGCCAAAATCATCGAAGCTCTGGATTTCAGCATCAGGTTGCTCCTCGAAAGGATAGTCGGGGCCACTCAACACCTTGGGGTGGCTCTTGCACACTTCCCTCACGATCTCGAACAGCTTGTCCAGATCGGTGTTGTAGGCAACCTGGAAATTCAGGGAATAACGCTGTTTCTTGTCCTTGTGCGTCCAGTTGATGACATTGTCAGTTATAAATTTTTCATTCGGTACAACGATATCCCTGCCATCGAAGGTTTCCAGTACCGTGCAGCGCATGTTCATTTCACGGACGGTACCGGCCGTGCCATCTTCGATCTCGACAAAATCTCCAAGCGATATGGAACGGTCCAACAGGATTATGATCCCTGAAATGAAGTTTGATGCAATTGATTGCAAGCCGAAGCCCAGGCCCACGCCCAAAG
>JBFGPT010000320.1:0-2530 GCA_041564575.1 Gammaproteobacteria bacterium
ACCCAGATAGCTTACTTAATGATGAAATCGGGGTTACGACGGATGCACGATCAGGCGCAGCCGTGTGCGTGTGTTTCAGGCGCCCGTTTCTTCAGATGACTGATTCCGGACATTGTCAGCCCCTGCCTAGACTACAAATGATGCCACGCCGCCGGAGAATGACCAGTCGATGTCATGGTTCTCAACTATAGTGATTAACACATTTTCCGCGTTGATGCCGGGGTCTTTGGCGAGGTTTTGTGTGACCTTCGCGTAAAACGCCTGCTTGGCCTTGTTGGAACGACCGGCGCGCATGGTCAGGTGCATCATCACCCGGTCAGTGTCGCGGTCCTGGTACTGCAGGCAATGGGGTTCGAGTTCATGCACAATCTGATAGCGGTCATCATCCGGAAAATCCATGGTCTCGATGACAGCGGAATTGATGGCATCCGAGACTGCCTTGATATATTCAGGCGACTTGCCCTTGAGAATTGAGATATTAACGAGTGGCATCAGGTATCACCTCGAAGATTGATTAACGGCCGCAAAACGGGCTGTTATTTAATACTGTTTTCCGGTCCGCTACAACGGCTGCGGGTCATAAGCCGGAACCGGCACTATTCAGGATTGGCCAGGTTTACGTCCCGCTTCGGATAAGGAATGGTAATCCCGGCTGCTTTGATCCGGTCATACACCTCGCCGTTGACCTGGTACAGGGTCTGGTAATAGGACTTGGTTGGCACCCAGTACCGGTAGCCGATAACCACGGAGGAATCGCCGAATTCCTGGATGCCGACCTGCGGTGCGGGATCGGATGTCACACGGCTGTTCGACGCCAGTACCTCGCGGATGATGTTAACTGCCCGTCCAGCGTCATCCTTGTAATCAATACCGATGCTTGCCTCGACCACCATGTTCTCACGGGAATTGTGCAGTATCTCACCGACTATTTGCTTGTTCGGTACCATCACCCGTTCGCCGTCTTCCGTGGTCAACAGGGTATAAGCCAGCTTGATTTCGTCAACGACGCCGATCACCCCCTGGATCTTGATAGTATCATTTACCTGGAAGGGCCGTGTCAGGATAATGGTCAACCCGGCTGCGTAATTCGACAACAGTCCCTGCAAAGCAAGCGTGCTACCAAACGCCACCGCGCCGAGCGCGGCAATAAACGGTGCAATCGTAATGCCGAATTTACCCAGAGCAATGATGATGACAAAAACCAGGACGAGGATTTTGGCGATGCCGGCGAAAAACCTGGACAGTGTGATATCGAGACTGGTCTTCTGGCACAATCTGAGCACCAGGCCGGCGACCCATTTCGCTATTTGCCATCCAATAAGCAGAATGATAATAGCGGCAACAAACTGGAAACCGTACGCCACGACGATCTCACTGGCGACATCTACCACTTTTTCGACAGCCTTGAGTTCCTGTTCCATACCTGTTTTATTTCTGATGCGGGGCCGGTTCGTTACGGAAGCGTTCGATGTTGGCGGTGACGGCGCGCTGAAACAGGGACTCACCGTTGCCGTCGAACTCTTCATCGGTCAGTTCCAGCGTATCGGATAGAAACAGCAGCAATCGGTCTATGGCCTGCGTCTTCCAGTCGTCCCAGGATATCTTCCGCCCGTGCAGCAGTTCATATTCCTGTTTCAGCAATATCGCGTTATCCAGGAACACCTGGTAGGAGTCGGCCAGTCCCGACAGGTCCGCCCGTTTGACCGCCCGGTCCTCATTAGTGTCGCAACGTTCGTCACAGTGCGTCTTGATAATGGCCTGGCTGACCTTGCGAATAAACTCTTCTTCATAGTCATGTTCATCCAGTATCCGTTCAGCGATTCGGGCTGAATAGGCTTCCTTGGAATTAAAGCCCATGGCGACGTGGTCCTCGATGAAACCCGCATCATGAAACAGCAAGGCCAGGTATACGACGTTTTCATCCAGTTCCACGCGGTTGCGCCGGCAGCGCTCGATGATGTCATCAGCAGCGGCGAAAACATAGTGGATATGATTGAAATTATGATAGGCCAGCTTCGGGTCATACAGACTTTCCGCCTTATTCATAATGGTCATATCGATATTAGCGGTCATGTCTGTACTAAATGTCCTGACTGGGATGTGGACTGGTTATGAATCAGGATTATAAAAACACCGGCTGGTCAAAGGCAAACGCCGGCTGCCTGCGGTTTTCAGAATACGTGCACAGACGAGGATTTGAAGCTGACCCAGACGCTGTCACCAAAGTGCAGGTCAAGATCTTCCAGCGCCTCATGGGTGATTATGACGTGAAATTTTTCGCCTGCCTCTATACTCATCTGGACCTGTGAGCGGCTTTCCTGCACAGCAGCAATACGGCCCATAAACTGATTCCGCATACTCGACTCCAGTCTACCTTTCGACAGCACAAGATGGCCCGGATCAATGGTCAAGTGTGAACCCGTACTTATATTTTCCGGAATATGTATATCTATCCTGCCGGTATTGAATACGTGATCCCCGGCATTCACCTTGCCGGTGTAGAGATTGGTCAGGGTGCTGGGGATCAGGC
>JBFGPT010000321.1:0-2527 GCA_041564575.1 Gammaproteobacteria bacterium
AGTTCAGTCCGCGGTTGACCTCGCACTTGATGTCGCCATGTGTAGCGACTACCTTGTTGTCCTTGACTGCGACGTTGACCCCGCATCCGGTACCGCAGAAACGGCAGGGCGCCTTTGACCACTTCATGCGCGTGTATTCCGAATCGGTAATGAGATTGGTCGCGGACAAGGGCAGTGTTATGCCTGCTGCCGTGGCAGCCGTGCTCAGCGCACCTGCCCTGATAAAATCACGACGTGTGAATGACATTTTCCATTTCCTCGTTTAATGATTCATCTGATTCACAGTGATGGTAACAAAGCTGTGATGACAACACGCCGGGCCAGTCGTTTATCTGCCTGATCCAGTCAGAGAGGGCGTCATCTGACCCGGCTTCAAAGACCAGGACAAGCCTGCCCGTATCCGAATCATGAAGACATTCTGACTTTGGCAGAGCGCTGGCCCGGTCCAGGATCAGACCGGATTTTTCCGGTTTCACGTGAAGAATAAGACTGACGATATGAGTTTCGTTATTCATATAAATACAATTGATCAATCAATGATGACGGCATTTACGGGACAACTGCTGACACAGTCCCGGCAAGCGGTGCAACGATCAACAACGATCTCGGGCATTTGCATACCCATGTCCGCGTGACTGAAGACGATGGCCTGTTCGCCGCAACTGTCCTTGCAGGACTGGCAAAAGACACCCTGCCGGTTCAGGCACGCCGCAGTGATAACGGGTTTGGCGTTCCAGTGCCCGGTAATAAATGCCCTGCGGCTGTTATCAACTTCAGCCTCCTGGCTCATCTGGCTTATCCTGCGGGCGGACCGGCAAAGAATTGGTATAACCAGATAAGTAATCCGTAGCCCCCGACAATCGCCACCGTTATGGCCGGGGCGATTACGGCCGTCAGAAACAGGAAGGCCTGTAATTCGTTCTTTTTCTGCTGCTGGACGTCATCCGGCATGATGCTTACCTGGTATGTATGTTTACTCTATTGAGAATAACAACCGGCAGGGGGATTGTCAGTGTGGTCAGATCAAAAAAAACGCAAATTCTGCCTGTCAGGACTTGCCGTCCCGGAATTCTATCGATGCCTCATCAACGGTTGCGCCGAACGCCTCCTGCATCGCCTGCACGTTGGGATCGTCATGAATTGACTTGACGGCGGCTTCTTTCCGCTCGTCCTGTTTCTGTTGCCGGGCCTGGGCGGGTGTCTGTCCGGCTACCACCTCGACACTGATCACCAGCTTCATATGCTCGCCAAAACGCGTCTTGATGGCCTGCTCCAGGCGGTCTTTCTGGTTCTGGTTGAGCAGATGTTCCTTGTCCGGCGGCAATGAAAGGTTAACGACCTTGTCCGTGTGATCCCTGAGTATGGTATGCCCGGCGAGTTCCTTGACCAGCCCGGCCGGCGCCATTTCATCGATGATGGACTGCCAGTTATCCGCCGCATCATCCGGCACGACCGGTTTGCGCGCGGGCATGTCCCCGGCCTGCGGCTTACCGGGCACGGCGGGTTTGGCGGCCGGTGCCGGCGTCGGCGCCGCCCCGGTGGCCAGTCGCGGCGCCGCTTGCGGCCTGAAGGCCAGCATGCGGATCAGGGTCATTTCAAATCCCGAGCGGGGCTCCGGCGCCAGTTGCAGGTCGCGGCGGCCGGTGATGGCGATCTGGTAAAACAGCTGTACCAGCTCCGGGTCAACAGCGCCGGCCAGTTCGACCAGTTCCGCGGACAAAAAGTCTTCGCGACCGGCCTGGTCACCGAGCACCTGGACCAGTGCGAGTTGTTGCAGGTATTCGATCAGTTCCACCAGGATTTGCTGGTAGTCCGGGTTGAGTTCCGCTATTTGTTGCACGTGATCCAGCAAGGCCTGGCCCTCGCCTTGCAGCACCAGTTTCAGCAGGGTCAGCACCGCGGACGAGTCAATGGTGCCGAGCATGGCGCGAACCTGATCGGTCTGTAGCTGCCCGCCGCCATAGGCGATGGCCTGGTCCAGCAGGCTCAGGGCATCGCGGACGCTGCCATTGGCCGCCTTGGCAATCAAGGCCGTGCTGTCAGCATCGAAATCTATGCCCTCCTCTCCGAGGATATGCGTCAACTGTCCCTCGATCTGGCTGGCGGACAGGTGCTTGAGATTGAATTGCATGCAGCGGGACAAAATCGTGACCGGCACCTTCTTGGATTCGGTCGTTGCCAGCAGGAATTTCACATGCGGCGGCGGCTCTTCCAGGGTCTTCAACAGGGCGTTGAAACTGTGGTTGGAAAACATGTGCACCTCGTCGATGAGATACACCTTGTAACGTCCCACCGAAGGTGAGTACTGGACGTTGTCCATCAGTTCGCGGGTCTCGTCCACCTTGGCCCGCGAGGCGGCATCGACCTCGACCAGATCGATGAATCGACCCTCATCGATACCGATGCAGGCGTCACACTGACCACAGGGTTTCGAGCTGACACCCTCCAGGCAATTCAGGCATTTCGCCAGGATACGCGCCAGCGTCGTCTTGCCGACGCCGCGTGTCCCGGTGAACAAATAGGCATG
>JBFGPT010000322.1:0-2526 GCA_041564575.1 Gammaproteobacteria bacterium
GTTCCGAGCCATTCCATGGTGCAGAGAACCGCGGTCAACACAGTGGCGTAGGCCAGGCTGGAATGAAATATGATCTGTCCCGGGGTTAACGTCTCGGTGCCGACATAATGCCAGTTGCAAATATAGGTGTTCAGGTATTCGAAACACCACCAGAATATCGCGCTTAACAGAAACAGCGAGACCATATAGCGTGGCCGGTTGATCAGCAGGCAGCTACCCTTGCGCATCTGGGTCAGGGCATTGACCACCACGATATAGCCGCACCAGAGTGGCGTGAAGGTGAAGGGCTGCCATGCCGCAAACCATTCAAACCGGTTCCAGGCCAGGAACCAGCTTGTTAGCAGCAGCACTGCTCCCGCCATTCCCCAACAGGGAAACGGCTTGCGAACAACAGGAACGATGTTCCCGACGCGCTTGCCGGCGCGCATCAGGATTAACAGATATATTACGCACAGGATCAGGATAAACATGGCCATGCCGATCCATGCCGGCCATGAAAATGACGCCTGTTCAACCGCTTGTGTCATATGCGGCAGCATCAGGTGCGGCGTGAGATCGCGGCCCAGGATCCAGGCGCCGGCCAGGGGTGCGCCGGTGAGGATGAGAGCAGTGAGGAACAGAACGGTAATAAATAGCAACATAAAGGAAGAATAGTGAAAAATCACGGAATAGGAATCCGCTACGCACCACTCAAACGACGACCGGTCAGTACAGGTCATCTGTACCGGTTTTTAAAACATACGATCTCCATACAAACAGAACACAGACGCTCCATAAAATCACTGCTGGCGGGACTGTGCACAATCGCTCATAGTAATGCTATCCAGACCTGGATGACTGGGAACCACAATCGACGTATTGACGTTATAGAAATGAAATCGGGTCGATATGTGGCAGGCGATGGCTACTGCCTTCACGACGGTTACGCGTGCACCCTGCGCCTGGATTAGCGGCGTTACTCTTCCGGTTCGTAACCGAGGTTCGGGCCCAGCCAGCGTTCCATGTTGCGCAGCGTGGTTCCCTTGCGGTGAGCATAGTCTTCGACCTGGTCCCGGTTAAGCTTGCCCAGCCCGAAGTAACGCGATTGTGGATGCGAAAAATACAGTCCGCTGACCGCGGCCGTGGGCAGCATGGCATACGACTCGGTCAAGGTAATACCGGTATTTTCTTCCACCTTGAGCAGGTTCCAGATCAGGGGTTTCTCGGTATGGTCCGGGCAGGCGGGGTAGCCGGGCGCGGGGCGGATACCCTGGTACTTTTCTCCGATCAATCCTTCGTTATCCAGCGTTTCCCCGTCCGCGTAGCCCCAGAACTCCTTGCGCACGCGTTCATGCAGGCGCTCGGCGAAGGCCTCGGCGAACCGATCGGCCAGTGCCTTGAGCATAATGGCGCTGTAGTCATCGTGATCGTGCTCAAACTTTTCTATGTGTTTTTCCATGCCGAAGCCGGCGGCTACGGCGAAGGCGCCAATGTAATCCTTGACATGGGTTTCTTCCGGCGCGATGAAATCGGCCAGTGCATAGTTGGACTGGCTGTCGGGTTTACGTGTCTGTTGCCTGAGCGTATGCAACTCGACCAGCAGGCCATCGCGTTTTTCGCCGGCATAGACCTCGATGTCATCATGGCCGATGGAATTGGCCGGGAACAGCCCGAACACGCCTTTCGCGGTAAACCATTGTTCGTCGATGATCTTATTCAGCATGGCCCGG
Source organism: Gammaproteobacteria bacterium (assembly GCA_041564575.1). Lineage (GTDB taxonomy): Bacteria > Pseudomonadota > Gammaproteobacteria > Eutrophobiales > Eutrophobiaceae > UBA4486. The sequence goes on from JBFGPT010000322.1 coordinate 1,710, forward strand.
GCATCATTGTAAAGACGCGTGGCTTCCTGCCCGACAACCTCGTCTTTCAGGATACGCGGGAATTTACCAGCCAGTTCCCAGGCGACGAAGAACGGCGTCCAGTCAAAATAGTCCACCAGTTCTGCCAGCGGATACTCATCGAACACCGTGGTGCCTGTTTGACCGGGTACCGGGGGGATGTAGTTTTCCCAGTCGGTGACAAGGCGGTTGTCACGGGCCTGCTGCAGCGTAATCCAGTCAATCCGGCCCTGTCTGCTTTCATGACGTTCACGCACCGTAACATATTCATCGCGGATTTTTTTCACGAACGCTTCCTTTTGCGTCGGGCTGACCAGGTTCTGCGCTACCCCGACCGCACGCGAGGCGTCCTTGACGTGAATCACGGGATGCTCGTATTCCGGTTCGATCTTGACCGCGGTATGCGCGCGCGAGGTCGTGGCGCCGCCGATGAGCAGTGGCGTGGTGAATTCCTGGCGCTGCATCTCCCTCGCGACATGCGCCATTTCGCCCAGCGACGGCGTAATGAGTCCGCTCAGACCGATCAGGTGGGCGTTCTTCTCCTTCGCTGTCTCGAGGATTTTTTCCGCCGGCACCATGACGCCGAGGTCGATGACCTCGAAGTTGTTACACTGCAGGACAACACCGACGATGTTCTTGCCGATGTCGTGCACGTCACCCTTGACCGTAGCCATGATGATGGTGCCGTTGTTTTTGCCCGCATCACCGGTGCGCCTTTTCTCTTCCTCGATAAACGGGATCAGGTGCGCGACGGCTTTTTTCATGACACGTGCGCTCTTGACCACCTGCGGCAGGAACA
>JBFGPT010000323.1:0-2505 GCA_041564575.1 Gammaproteobacteria bacterium
GACGGCTGGGACGACCCGCGCATGCCGACCCTGTCCGGCATCCGTCGTCGCGGATTTCCGGCTGCCGCCATACGGGATTTCTGTGATCGCATCGGTGTGACCAAAAATGACACCGTGATCGATGTCGGGGTGCTGGAGAACTGCGTACGTGAAGATCTTGATCGGACCTCGCCGCGGGCCATGGCGGTCCTGAAGCCGCTGAAAGTCGTCATCGAAAATTACCCGGAAGATCAGGTCGAGATGCTCGAGGCCATCAATCATCCGAATGACCCGGCCCTGGGTACGCGGCAGGTCCCGTTTTCAAGAGTCCTGTATATCGAGCGCGAGGATTTCATGGAAGATCCACCAAAGAAGTTCTTCCGCCTCGGGCCCGGTCGCGAGGTGCGCCTGCGTTATGCTTACTTTATTCGCTGCGAATCATTCATCAAGGATGCCGACGGCGAGGTGGTGGAGCTGCGCTGCAGCTATGATCCCGAGACCCGCGGTGGCCAGGCCCCGGATGGTCGCAAGGTCAAGGGCACCATCCACTGGGTCTCGGCACAGCACGCACAGGCGGCGGACGTGCATCTGTATGATCGCTTGTTCGGCAGCACCGATCCGGAGGCGGCGAACACTGACTGGAAAACCTCGCTGAATCCCGAATCCAGAATGATCATCTCCGGCGCCCGTCTTGAACCGTCTCTGGCAGACGCCGCCCCGGGACAGGTCTACCAGTTCGAGCGGTTGGGGTATTTCTGTATGGATGAAAAGAATTCGCAGGCGGACTTGCCGGTGTTTAACCGCACCATCAGTCTCAGGGATTCCTGGGCCAGGCAGCCGGGCCGGACCTGATCGAAAACGGCCCCGTCAGGGGCCGCTGTCGATGTGTCGGGAATCAATACCTGGGCCGGGGAATGTTGATCCGTTGTATGGACTGCAACGAACGCATCAGGTTATCGATGGTGCGCAGGCGCATACGCTGCGGTGGCGACGGCGGACTGAATTCATCCGGGATCTCGGTGCCGTAACCGGGTTCATCGATCAGAACACTGCCGAACTGGTTGGAGACCTCGATTGCGGTCTTGCGCGAGGCATCATCGGGTTGTTCCAGTACCACGGTGGCGGAAGTGGCGCTGGCTTCAACGGCAACCGTGGTGCCGCGGATACCGATGGTCGCAACCGCGGTACTGACCTCCATGGAATCCGGCTTGTAACGCGCGATCAGTCCGGTCACGAACCTGAACGTCCCCTTGAGCAAACGCGTTGACAGGGTGTTTTCGGTGCCTGGCTTGTTGTACGAAAACTTGTCGACCTTCATCTCCGAGCCGGGCCCGACCAGGAATTTAGAATCATCGACAAACTTGATCTCGACCAGGGCGCCGGCCTCGGTCACGATCAGATCGTTGGCGAAGATTTCGTCTCCCTTGGACAGGGTGCGGGTTTCCTGGTCCAGCGTCGCCTTGACATCGCCCTTGATGGTCTGGACCTGTCCGGCCTTGGAGGCCGCGAAAACCGGTTGCTGGATCAGGACAAGCAATGTCAGGAGCATAAAGCTGGCGGCTAGTCTTTGCATCATGGTTCTGTCCCTGCTGGTTCGTGAGTAGATTCGGTAAAGCCCGCACCTGTTGTGCGAAAAGCCTGCATCGATTGTACGTTTGATCGGGCAACGCGGTAAATGGTTCTGACTCTATCCGTGTGGAATTTGATGAAAGTCGCATTTTCCGGCGCTCTCCGGGCAGAGGGGAAATCCGCGTTCGCTCAATTATAATCGCCCTGATGAATGTGCGTACATATACCGGGTTGCTGCTGGGCCTGCTGCTGGTGAGCGGCTGTACGCTGGGCACCAGCCTGGCGGCCCGCAAGTCGACCGCCGTTAATCTAGCCACGGATGCCGGCTTTACCGGGCGCCATGTCGATACCGGCGCCTTCTCGCTGCAGACCTGGTATCGCGGCGGTTTGGGGCAGGACGGTCACCTCGAGGTGTATATTGAGGGTGACGGCCTGGCCTGGCGCAGCAAGCGCCGCCTTTCGGATAATCCCACCCCGGTTGATCCCGTGGCCCTGCGCCTTGCGGCCCGGGTGACGGACGGCCCCGTGCTGTACCTGGCGCGGCCCTGCCAGTACAGCGATGATGTCGAACGGCGCCGCTGCGCCCCGGCGTTATGGTCAGCGCAGCGTTACTCGGAGACTGTAGTTAATGCCATGAACCGCGCCATCGATACCTACGTCGCGACGACCGGCGCAACCAACCTGACGCTGATCGGGTATTCAGGCGGCGGCGTGGTCGCCACCCTGCTGGCCGCGCGCCGCGACGATGTCCGGTTCCTGATCACGGTTGCGGCCAATCTTGATCACGAGACCTGGACCCGGCGGCACGGGGTAACGCCCCTCAGCGGTTCTTTGCGGCCGAGTGAGTACGCGCGGCAACTCGGTCGCATTCCGCAAGTGCATTACATCGGGCAACAGGACCGGATCGTCAGCACCGCCGAGGTGCAGGGCTATCTGGATCGCCTGGAGGGTGGCGCC
>JBFGPT010000324.1:0-2492 GCA_041564575.1 Gammaproteobacteria bacterium
TCGGAGATACCTCTGCAAGGAAGTTACCATCACGATCCATGTAATGTGTCACACTGACCATGGGTGCCTGTGAATCGGCCACCTGTCTCCTGCTGTGACACGAAAGACACTTGTTACTGTTCAGGTCGATGATGTAACCGTCCGTCTTGTGGGGAATTGTCGGTGGTTGCATCGGATAGTTGCGTTTTCTCACAAGGTCCCTGTTTTCTTCATTTGCAATGCGGGGCGCTTCACGTTCGACGGTAATCGCCGTGGCACGCAGGGTCGCGACATCATCCCCGGCCTGCAGGGTAACCGGTATCAACAACAGAAGAATAAAAATCAATCTTTTCATTGTAATGTCCTCATACCGTCCTGATCCTTACCGCGCACTTCTTGAAGTCTGTTTGCTTGGATATTGGATCGGTCGCATCAAGCGTCACCTTGTTAATCAGTTGGCTGGCGTCAAACCATGGCACGAATACCAGGCCGCGTGGCGGCTTGTTGCGCCCACGCGTTTCGACGCGGGTGCGTATCCGGCCACGCCTGGATTCCACGAAGACCTCGCTGCCACGACGCACGCCCAGTTGACCGGCGTCATCGGGATGCATGAATACGACGGCATCGGGAAACGACCGGTACAGTTCAGGCACCCGCTGGGTCATTGAACCCGAATGCCAGTGTTCCAGCACCCGCCCGGTGGTCAGCCAGAAAGGATAGTCCTGGTCCGGCGCTTCCGCGGCGGGCTCGTAAGGCAGCGCAAAGATGATGGCGCGGTTATCCTTGTGCCCGTAAAACTGGAAACCGGTGCCCGGCTTCACATAGGGGTCGCTGCCTTCCCTGAAACGCCAGAGGGTTTCCTTGCCATCGACCACCGGCCAGCGTAACCCGCGCTCTTGATGATAGGTATCGAAGTCCGCGAGGTCGTGTCCGTGTCCGCGTCCGAAGCCGGCATATTCCTCGAACAGACCCTTTTGCAGATAAAAACCGAAGTCTTCCGATTCATTATTCGCATATTCGGTATTCATATCAGAGAGTGGATATTTATCCACCTGCCCGTTCCTGAACAGGACTTCGTACAGGCTCTTGCCCCTGTATTGCGGGTGACTGTCCAGTATCTCCGCCGGCCAGACTTCCTCCGTCGTGAAGCGTTTTGAAAATTCCACGACTTGCCAGAGGTCGGATCTGGATTCTCCCGGGGCATCCACCAGTTGATGCCAGAATTGCGTGCGGCGTTCGGCATTGCCATAGGCGCCTTCCTTCTCCACCCACATCGCGGTCGGCAGGATCAGGTCAGCCGCCTGGGCGGTCACCGTCGGATAGGCGTCCGAGACCACGATGAAGTTCTCCGGGTTCCTGTAGCCGGGATAACCTTCCTCGTTGAGGTTGGGCGCCGCCTGCATGTTGTTATTCACCTGCACCCAGTAGGCATTCAGCTTGCCGTCCTTCAGCATGCGGTTTTGTAATACCGCGTGATAGCCCGGCTTGTCCGGAATAATCCCGTGCGGGATCTTCCAGATCTTTTCCGCCATATCCCTGTGCGCCTTGTTGGTGACGACCATGTCCGCGGGCAGCCGGTGTGCAAAGGTGCCGACTTCCCGGGCGGTGCCACAGGCGGAGGGCTGTCCGGTCAACGAGAACGGACTGTTGCCCGGGGTGGCGATCTTGCCGGTCAGCAGATGCAGGTTATAGACAAGGTTGTTACACCACACGCCACGCGTGTGCTGGTTGAATCCCATCGTCCAGAACGAGGTCACCCGGATATCCGGATCAGCATAGAGCTCTGCGAGCTTTTGCAGCCTGTCGCGCGGGACGCCGGACAGTTTCTCAACATATTCCTCGTCATATTTCGAAACGAAAGCGGCATATTCCTCGAAGCTCGCCGGTGTTGCGCCATTCGCATCGGTGGCATTGCTGGCGGCCATTTCCAGTGGGTGTTCGGGCCGCAAACCGTAACCGATATCATCATTGCCAATCTTGAAATTGACATGCTTGCCGACAAACGATTTGTTCACCCTGCCGGTCCGGATAATGTAGTTGGCAATATAGTTCAGGATTGCGAGGTCCGTTTGCGGCGTGAAGATGACCGGCTGGTCAGCAAGCTCGAAGCAGCGGTGCTCGAAGGTGGACAGCACGGCAACCTTGACGTGCGGCGCGCTGAGGCGGCGATCCGTCACCCGAGTCCAGAGTATCGGATGCATCTCCGCCATGTTGGAACCCCACAGCACGAAGGCATCGGCATGTTCGATGTCGTCATAACAACCCATGGGCTCGTCAATACCGAAGGTGCGCATGAAACCGCCGACGGCCGAGGCCATGCAATGCCTTGCATTCGGATCGATATTGTTGGAGCGAAAACCGGCCTTGTAGAGTTTCGAGGCCGCATAGCCCTCCCAGACCGTCCATTGCCCCGAACCGAACATGCCGACCGCGGTCGGGCCTTTTTCCCTGAGCGCTTTTTTGAATTTCTCTTCCATGATATCGAAGGCCTGCTCCCAGCTAACCGGTTTGAA
>JBFGPT010000325.1:0-2492 GCA_041564575.1 Gammaproteobacteria bacterium
GTTCATCAGCGAAGACGAATACAAGTCCGCGATCGATGAGCCGTTGAGCGCCAGCCTGCATGCCACCCAGGTCGATCTGGACGCGCCTTATGTCGCGGAAATGGTGCGCAAGGATCTGATCGATTTACACGGCGAAGACGTTTATACCAGTGGTCTCAACGTTTACACGACACTCATAGACAGAAACCAGACGGCCGCCAACCATGCACTCAGGAAGGCCCTGCTCGAGTACGACGAAAGACACGGTTACCGCGGCGCGGAACAACACATCGAGTTGCAGGCGGGCATGACCGGGAATGACTGGGGCAAAATACTGAGCGAGTATTCCGTAGTCAACGGACTGTATCCCGGGCTGGTGGTCAGCCTGGCGGAAAAATCCATCGGTGTTTACATGACCGGCATCGGCGTTATCGAGGTTGACTGGCCGGGCCTGTCCTGGGCACGCAAATACATCACCGAGAACCGCCGTGGCGCGGCGCCTGTGAAGGCCGAACAAATCGTCCAGACCGGTGACATCGTCCGTATTATTGAAGATTCAGAGGGCAACTGGCGCTTGTCGCAGATCCCCTCGGTCGAAGGCGGACTGATATCCCTGGACCCGCACAACGGCGCAATCCTGGCGCTGGTGGGGGGGTTCAATTTTTATCACAGCAAGTTCAACCGCGTCACGCAGGCGTTTCGCCAGCCGGGTTCCGGCTTCAAGCCTTTCATCTACTCTGCAGCACTGGCCGCCGGGGAAACCGCCGCCAGTATCTTTAACGATGCCCCCGTGGTTTTTTCCGACCCGGGTATTGAAGACGAATGGCGGCCGGAAAATTACGGGCGCGACTACAAGGGTCCGATGCGCATGCGCGAAGCGCTGACCCAGTCGCGCAACCTGGTGTCGATCCGCCTGTTAAACAAGATCGGCGTTCCGTTCGCGCTCGAGCATGTTGCACGTTTCGGATTTGACACCCAGCGACTGCCCAAAAACCTGTCGCTGGCGCTGGGTAGTGGCGAAATATCCCTGTGGGAACAGGCGCGCGCCTACGCGGTGTTCGCCAACGGCGGTTTCATGATCGAACCGTATTACATCGATCACATCGTCGATGCCGGCGGTCAAACCGTGGTTACCGCCAACCCTAGAACCGTTTGTGAAACCTGCCCTGAAGCGCAGGTAATCGAAACCGCCGGCATGCCGCAGGCGGTCGCGGATTCAGCGACGGCTGTCGACGGAGACGCCATGGACGGGGACAGTGCCGCGGCGAACAATGCAACGATGTATATCGTCGAACCGGAAATACGCCACGCGGAGCGCGTCATTGATGCGCGTAATATCTGGATCATGAACTCCATCACCCGGGACGTCGTCCAGCGCGGTACCGGGCAGCGCGCCAGGGTGCTTGGCCGCACGGACCTGTCCGGCAAGACGGGCACCACCAATGACCAGAGGGACGCCTGGTTTTCCGGATTCAATGGCGACGTAGTAGCGATTAGCTGGGTGGGCTTCGACAAGTTTCTGCCGCTCGGCAGCCGTGAAACCGGCGCCCGCGCGGCCCTGCCGATGTGGATCGAATACATGAAGGTCGCGCTGGAGGGCAAGGCCGAGAATATCCTGCAGCGGCCTGAAGGACTGGTGAATGTACGCATCAACCCGGACACCGGCAAGCCGGCCTCGGCGGATGATGCCGCGGCATTTTTCGAGGTATTCCGCAGTGAGTTTGCGCCGGCAGTGGAACCGGGCGGCGGTATCAACGATCCCTACGTCGATAACAGCAAGAATACTGTACCGGATCTGTTCTAGTGCAGGCTTCAGGATTCAGCACATGCCCAGACAAAAACCGGAATCCAGCCTGCGTTTTGAACTGGCGGAAACCGCCGCCAGGATGATCGCAGTCGATGGCGTCTCTGACTATCTCACCGCGAAACGCAAGGCTGCAGAACGCCTTGGCGTCACGCAACTGAAACACCTGCCAAGCAACAGTGAAATCGAGGCGGCCCTGATCAATTACCAGCGCCTGTTTCAGGCGGATACGCAACCTGCCATCGTCGATACGCTGCGCCAGTGTGCCCTTGAGGCGATGGAATTTTTCCGGGACTTCAATCCCTACCTGACGGGTTCCGTACTCAAGGGGACAGCCACCGGATACTCCTCGGTACACCTTATTATCTATACGGAATCCGCCGAGGACATCGACCGGCGGCTGATCGATCACGGTCTGCCCTATGAACTGATAAACCGCACGGTCAGGTTCAGGCAGGACGAGGACCTGGTCTTCCCGTGCTACCAGTTCCTGGTCCGCGACATCAAGGTCACCACGACCGTCTTTCCACGAAAACGGATCAACCAGGCACCCCTAAGCCCCACTGACGGCCGGCCAATGCAACGGGCCAGTATCACCCGCCTGAAAGAACTGCTGGCGGAACACCGGGCACAACAATAAATCGATGAAGCGCGGTGAGTGCATCCTGAGGGTCGCCGTGCCGTCCCCCGTGCGGCGGTTGTTCGATTA
>JBFGPT010000326.1:0-2491 GCA_041564575.1 Gammaproteobacteria bacterium
AAAAAACCCAGCTGTCGCATTTCATCAAAGTTACACAGCACCTGGTCCAGTCCGGCGTGAAGACTATAGTTGCCATCCGCAGGGAAGCTATTTTTGAATTCCATGAATTCCGCGCTGTGCGTGAATCCGCCCAACTTCACCGTTCCGGGCTTATCCATAAACCTCGTATGCAGCGCAGCCTCGAAAAAAAAGGCCAGGCCGTCGCCCGAACCCAGTGCGTTGTCCAGGCCATGACGGTTTTCTTCTTCGGAGCGGGTATTACCGTCATACAAGCCGGCCTGCAGGTTGCCGGTCCCGGCCCATGACTTGCGAATAAATATCCCCAGCCCACTCAACGGGTAATTCGGAATGGGGGCATTACCGGAAACGGTCGGTAATATGCCGAAACCGCTGTTGACAAACAGTGCGGAGTAATCCGACAACATGAACTCGTCATCCACGGCCAGTTTCCCGATATACAGCACCGTATCGATATCCCGGATCTCATGTGTCAAATACGCGCGGTACAGGCGCAGGCCGTCAATGCCGGCATTGTTATCCAGTCCGTTGAAATCGCCGGTATTCGCGGACGGATTTTCACCGCCTAGCAGAAAGGCATTGAAATGCGCTGCCAGCGAATCGCTTAAAGTAATATCGAATCCCGCATCCAGCAGCCCGAACAGGGATGTATCGTTATCATTTCCGCCGGAAATGTTGCTGAACGCATCCACGGTCAGCATGGTGTAAAAACGGAATTTGTCTTCCGCGGCATTCGCCGTACCGCATAACCCCAGAGCCGATGTCAGCATCAGTGGCGCCAGACTGGTACCGGAATTTTTTATCATGAAGAGCAGCCCGTGATAACGCGTATATCAGATGCTGATGATACGTAATGTAACCCAGTGGGGACAATGTATACTGTGAAACACCTGGACACGCCGAACGAGATGGGTCATCCGTGAACGATAAATTTGCCACCCTGGTATACGACGGCGATTGCGGTATCTGCAAGGAGTGGGTGGATCACTGGCACTGCATCACTGGCGACCGGGTGATTTACCGGCCCTACCAGCAGGTCGCCGATCAATTTCCCGGTATTTCGCTACAGTCGTTCGAGGAGTCGATCCAGCTCATCGAGGCGGACGGTGAGGTCAGTTCCGGCGCCGAGGCGACGTTCAGGTTATACCGGCACTTGCATCCTTATTCCCTGTTACTGTTGCTGTATCGCTACCTGCCGGGATTCCGGCCTTTAACCGAGTTTGCCTATGGTTTTTTCTCCAGGCACCGCGGGCTGCTGGCCGCGATCACGCATCTGTTCTGGGGCAGGAACTTCCGGCCACCCGAGTATCAACGGGTCAGCCGGATTTTCCTCATTTGCCTGGGTCTGATCTACTTTTCTGCCTTCCTGTCGTTTTCACTGCAGGCACAGGGGTTGATCGGCAGTCACGGCATTCTGCCCTTGCATTTTTACCTGGAGCGGCTTGCCGAACACTACGGCGGCTGGGCCTATCTCAATGCGCCCATGATCTTCTGGTTCAACGCTTCCAATCCCGCGATCCAGTTGACCAGTATCGCCGGCTGTGTGCTGTCGGTGCTGCTGATTTTCAACCGGGCCAGGCTATTGGTTTTGATTGCGCTGTATGTCCTGTACCTGTCGTTGTATTACGCCGGGCAGGTCTTTATGTCTTTCCAGTGGGACATCCTGCTGCTGGAGGCGGGATTTCTGGCAATATTTCTCGGCCGTGGTTCCCGCATCGTGGTCTGGTTGTACCGCTGGCTGGTGTTCCGCTTCATGCTGCTGGGTGGGTTGGTCAAGCTCGCCAGCCGGGACCCGACCTGGGACAACCTGACCGCGCTATTCTATCATTTTGAAACGCAACCCCTGCCGGCACCGCTGGCCTGGCATGCGCATCACTTGCCGGAAACAGTCCTGATGGCCCTGGTGGTGTTCACGATGGTGACGGAACTGCTGGTGCCGTGTTTGATATTCACCCCGCGACGTTTTCGTATTCTCGGCGCCTGGATCATCATGCTGTTCCAGTTCGGGATCATCCTGACTGGCAATTATAATTTTTTTAACCTGTTGACCATCAGCCTGTGCCTGTTCCTGTTCGATGATGCGGCGCTTGACAGGATTTTCAGGTTCGCAAGACGTCCGGTGGGGCAGGGGATCCGAATACCCGTAAACACGGGGCTTGTACTGCGCAGCCTGTTTGCCGCGATCATGCTCTATGCAACAACGGACAGGCTGCTGATGTTCTTCACGCCGGAAGGCGAGCGCGACTTCGCGGTCGTGACGCGGGTCTTCGCGGTTCTGAACGCGGCAAATAACTACGGGCCGTTCGCCGTCATGACCACGGAACGCAACGAGATCATCATTGAGGGTTCCATGGACGGCAGGGACTGGCAACCGTATCTGTTCAAACACAAACCGGATGCGCTGGACAAACCCCTGCGCTGGATCATCCCGCACCAGCCGCGGCTGGACTGGCAGATGTGGTTCGCGGCCCTG
>JBFGPT010000327.1:0-2487 GCA_041564575.1 Gammaproteobacteria bacterium
GGCAGCGGGCCGCGCCCGCTGCAGGAATCGCCGCACGCAGGACGGCATATCATAGGCCAGGTAACGGTGTTGCACCGCATCCTGAAAACAGCGTTGCACGTGGGCCGCGCCGGTCGGGGTCGTGGTAGTGATCAGGATTTGATGATCAGGATATTCCCGCAACAGCGCGTCGACCAAAGGTACGGCGGCCTGGGTTTCGCCAACGGAAACTGCATGGACCCACACGGTTTTTTTGCCGGCCGGCAGGGCCTCGATGAAGCCGAAACGCTCCGCCAGTCGCTGCCGGTAGGCCGGGTTGCTGCGGCTCAGCAGCAGCAGCCGAACAATAACGCCAGGCAGCAGTAGGTACCAGATAAAAGTGTAGAGATAGCGCAAGGGCGATCACTGCGGCCGCGCTTGTGCCAGCCAGTCCAGGTATGCCGCCATGCCCTGCTCCAGCGTCATGAAATCAGCACTGTACCCCGCCTGTCTGAGTCTGCCGAGATCGGCTTCGGTGAAACTTTGGTAACTGCCCTTCAGCGTTTCGGGAAACTCGATGTATTCAACCTGGCCTCGCCCGTAATGCTCGATGAGCGCCTTGGCGACATCATTGAAACTGCGGCTGCTTCCGGTCCCGACATTGTAGATGCCGCTGGGGGCGGAATCTTCCAGGCACCAGAGATTGACGCGCACCACGTCATCGACATGAATAAAGTCCCGCCGCTGCTCACCGTCACCGTAACCATCGCAGCCCCGGAACAGGCGCACGGTGTCGGCTTCCCGCAACTGCCGGTCGAGATGCCAGGCGACGCTGGCCATGGACTGCTTGTGCGCCTCGCCCGGGCCGTAGACGTTGAAATAACGCAGGCCAATGATTTTGATCGAGGGCGCCTGGCGGGTCTTGCGGATATAACGGTCGAACAGGCACTTGGAATAGGCGTAGACGTTTACCGGCTGTTCGTTTTCAGGCGCTTCCGCGAACCGGGTGCCCGTGCCGTAAACCGCCGCGCTTGAGGCGTAAACAAACGGGACTTGCCGGCTTTCGCAGAATGCCAGTACCCGCTTCGAGTATTCGTAGTTGTTCTCCATCATGTAGCGCCCGTCCCACTCCGTTGTTTTCGAACAGGCCCCCTGATGAAAGACACACTCGATATTGTCATAGGGCAGGCTGGCATCGACCATGTGCCGCATAAATTCCTGCTTGTCCATATAGTCGAGAAAATCACAGTCCACCAGGTTGCGGAACTTTGCGCCATTGGCGAGGTTATCCACCACCAGGATTTCGCGCATGCCCGCCCGGTTCAGGCCCCTGACCAGGTTGCTGCCGATAAAGCCCGCGCCACCGGTAACGATAATCATGAACCCTGCTCCAGCGCCCGGACGGCGGCAATGATTGCACTGGTTGAGCGCCCCTGTTCCAGGGCAATCCGGTGGACCTCGCCACCACATGACTTCACGAAAGCCGCACCGGCTATCTCGGATTCTTCGTAATCTTCACCCTTGACCAGAACATCCGGCTGTAACTGCCTGATCAGAGACTCCGGGTCCGAGGTGTCAAAGGCGATTACGTAGTCCACCGCCTCCAGCCCGGCGAGCACCTGCATGCGTTGTTCGAGGGCATTGACGGGCCTGCCGTCCCCCTTGAGTCCGCGCACGGAGGCATCGGAATTGACAGCGACGATGAGCATGTCTCCCAGGTCTGCCGCCTGGCCCAGATAACTGACATGCCCGGCATGCAGGATATCGAAACAACCGTTGGTAAAGACGATTCGCTGGTTAGCCTCACGGGCGTGAGTGAGGACCTCCAACAGGCCGGCCTCATCGATGATCTTGCCGCTGTGCAGCGGCCCCAGCGCCTGGTTCATTTCCTGCCGCGTAACACTGGCCGCGCCCAGTTTAGCGACGGACAGGCCTGCCGCCTTGTTGGCGTAAAACATGGCATCGGCCAGCGGATAGCCGGAGGCCACGGCGGTTGCCAGGGTCGCAATGACCGTATCACCCGCGCCGGTGACATCGAAAACCTCCTGCGCCTCGGTCGACAGGTGCACGGCATCCTGCCCCGGCTGGATAAGTGACATGCCATGTTCGCCGCGGGTCACCAGAAGGGCCTCCAGGTCCAGCTCACGGCACAGGTTCATGCCCTTGCTTACCAGATCGGCATCATCCCGGCAGCCGCCCGCCACCGCCTCGAACTCATGCTGATTGGGCGTCAGCAGACTGGCGCCCCGGTAGCGATTAAAATCAGTCCCTTTCGGATCAATCATGACGAAAACTCCCCGCTCGCGGGCGTGCTGGATCAGCTTTTCGACATCTGCGAGGCAACCCTTGGCATAATCCGACAAGACGATGACCCGGGCCGCCTCGAGCTGGCTCTTGAAGACCTCGAACAATTGCCCCGGGACCGGTGTGGGCACGCTCTGCTCGTAATCCAGGCGCAACAATTGCTGATGCTGGCTGATCACGCGTTCCTTGGTGATGGTCGAAAGATTTGCCTGGCGAACGAAGCAA
>JBFGPT010000328.1:0-2470 GCA_041564575.1 Gammaproteobacteria bacterium
GCCGCCTGTATGCGGTTATTCTGGCTGTCTCGCTGGTAATTTCTTCAATCCGGGCTTTTCAACAGGTCCCGGAGTTCATATCAACGGCCGATATGCAGACCCGTATAATCGCCGTCATATTAATCTGGATCTTCTATGCGTTTTTCATGGCGGTTTCTACAGGCCGTCTGAAAGCGGGAGATAAAAAGCTCTATCTGATCCTGGGCGGGTTGACCTACCCGTTGTACCTGATCCACAGCGTAGCAGGCAAGGCATTAATCGACAGGTTCAGGAATCTATTGACCGAACATGTGGCGATTTTGCTTGTTATCATTTTTATGCTGTGGGTTTCCTATATAATTCATGTGAAATTCGAGAAACGTGTTGCACCCTGGTTGAAAACTTTTCTGAATGCGAACTGGTTGAAACTGACATTGTATTTGAGCAGAACAAGGTTTAATGACCTCGATACGAAACCGAAATAAACGGCATTTTCTCCGGAATCACCTGCACCAGGTCATGCGTTGCATTTAACGGGCTTCAGATGAACAGCGACGAACACTGGATGCAACGGGCACTGGAACTGGCCGAACAGGCCCAGGAAGCCGGTGAGGTGCCCGTAGGCGCTATCGTGGTCAAGGACAACGAAATCATCGGAGTTGGACACAATTCACCTATTTCAAAACACGACCCAACCGCACACGCTGAAATACTGGCCCTGCGACAGGCCGGTATGGTGCAGAAAAATTATCGCCTGCCCGGGGCCTCCTTGTATGTCACCCTGGAACCCTGTTGCATGTGTGCCGGTGCGATTATTCAGGCCCGCCTGGACCGCCTGGTCTATGCGGCAGCCGACCCCAAGACCGGGGCGGCGGGCAGCGTGTTCAACCTGTTGAACGGCGAACAACTGAATCACAGGGTAGAGATCACAGGCGGCGTGCTGGAACCGGACGCCGCCTGGTTACTGTCTGAATTTTTCAGGGCGCGCCGCTGATCCTTGTCACAGGTCTTTCAGGTAGTTGACCAGTGTTTCCAGGTCTTCCTCATCCTTGATGCCCTCGAATTGCATCGTCGTGCCGGGAGCAAATTCGTGCGGGTTATTCAGAAATAACCTGAGATTCTCGTGCGTCCATTTGCCTTCTTTTTGCGCAAGGGCGGCTGAATAACTGAAATTTTCATCGCTTGCGATCTTTTTACCGAAGATCCCGGCGAGGGCCGGCCCGGGCATTTGATCTCGGCCACCCTCCGTGGCGTGGCAGCGTTGGCATCTGGCAAAAACGATTTCACCACTGAGGAGGTTCGGGGCGGAACGGATGAAGATCAGTTCGGGGATGTGTTCACTCCAGAGAATGAGTTCGCCATTTTTACCTTCGATCAGGTCGCGAATCCTGCTGCCGATCCTGATTCGCTCGCTGGCCACTATCCGCTGGTCATGAATCCGGGCGCGCCACAGCGACTCATCCCGCAGAGATGAAATGATCAGGTCGTCTTTCCATAAGTCAAAGCCGGGTTTTTCGATACCAATCAGACTGGATATGCCCAGGGCTGGTGTCCAGGAATAAACCGGCTGTTCGTATCCCTCATGTGATCCCTGGATACTGTTTAATGGCCAGACACCGGCAATGTAATCCACGCCGTAACTGACATACGGCCATCCATAGTTTCTGCCCCTTGAAATCAGATTCAGTTCGTCCCCGCCGGCAGGGCCATGTTCCGTCGACCAGATTTGACCTTGAGGATCAACATACAATCCTTGCGGGTTTCTGTGTCCCTTGCTTTTGATTGTGTATCCACCGCTGTCGATATCGATTTCGAGTATCTTGCCGTAAGTTGCCGTGTCCTCCTGCGCCAGCACCATATCGGAATTCCAGCCTTCCCGTTCATGATCGCCGACAGTCAGCAGCAGCGTGTTTCCGTCGGTCAGGGCAAGCCGGCCACCAGATTCCTCGCCCGCAAACGGTTGTCCCCGGATGAAATTTTTCAACGCCAGACACGGGCTGGTTTCGAACACGGTTTTCCATGGCGTGGCCGCAGGCAGCCTGGCCAGCGGTAGTCCGGAGGTATCCAGTAACGATACCCTGATGGTGAAGCATTGACTGTCAGTATTCCAGTAGTGATGGGCAGCGAAAATGCGGTAATTTTCATCACGACCGTTTATCAATAAATCCGTCACCCGGAAATTTGCGGTCTGTACCTGCCCGGCATCCCGTCTGAATTCCTCGTAATTGATCGGAATCCTGATATCCAGTTCGACCGGCTCGAGCGGTTTGTTGTCCTCCGGGTGTGCAAACAGGTACAGGGTGCCATCGCCAGTAGCGAGAACATATTGATTCGATGTGGCCGATAATGCGCCACCCGCTGAAACGGGTTTTGCTACGAAATGCCGGTACGATCTTATTTCAAGATTATGCAGGGAGGATGCAACATGCCTTGTAATGATCCTGGTTTTGTCTTTCGGCAGAAAGCCGAAGTGGTATAACAGGTTCATCCC
>JBFGPT010000329.1:0-2467 GCA_041564575.1 Gammaproteobacteria bacterium
CCCGTGGTCATGATCATCTTGTTATCGGGTCCCAGGGCATCGCACTTCGGATCGATTTCCTCGACCAGGTATTTCGTTGCCAGGCCGCGCTGCCCGAGATACTCCTGTGCCCATTCCATGTTTAATGGTTCGTTGCTGATCGTGCCCTCGTTGAGGTTCACGCGCATGACATTTTTTGTCCAGGCCATAATCGTTACCTCCTACGCCGTGGCGCCTTCGCCGGGTAAATTTTTTGCCGCGTGGGCGCGCATGCGATCCAGACCGGTGTGATCGGCGTCCACGTAAGTGATGGCCTGCGTCGGACAGGCCTTGGCGCACTCGGGATCGCCCCCGCACAGGTCACACTTGTAAACTACCCTGGTGGTCTGGTCATAATTCACCGTGCCAAACGGGCAGGCAATCGTGCATACCTTGCAACCGACACAGACATCCGCCTTGACTTCCTTGGCGCCGGTGGCCTCGTTGATAACGATGGCTTCCACCGGGCAGGCATGCAGACACCAGGCCTCCGAGCACTGCGTGCAGGTGTAGGGCACAAAGCGTCCCTCTTCGTGGAATGTGAAGATTTTGATCCGTGACTTGGCGGGATTGAAGACACCCTCGGCCTGATAGGAACAGGCCATTTCACACTGAAGACAGCCGGTACATTTCTCCGGCTCGATTTGTAACGATCTGAGCATGGCACCCCCTACACTCAATACTTGTTGGTATATGTAATTAGTATATATATGAAGACAGGCAATCTTCCTGTTTACCTTGTCAACATCTGCCGCCATTATAATGTCAAATTAGAACAAGTAAAAAAATCTCTGACGTCTGAACATTTATCGAGAATCGTTATCAAACAAGGCAAGAATCGCATTGCTGAAGGAATTCATAATGAAATCATATATCTTCAAGTATTTAATTGCGCTGATGCTGGGCCTGGCGCATGTTACCGTCCAGGCCGAAAACACCCCGGCCGTGCGATTAGCGTTTATTGGCGAGATGGATAGCACGGCCTACCTGGGCGTCCTGCAGGGACTGGATGAAGCCAATCTGCAGGGCCAGTTCCTTGGCCAGCGTTACGAGTTGTCCGCAATGTCAGCCTCAGACTACAGCGCCGCTGCCCTGAGCGGGATGCCGGCGGTCATCGTCGCAGCCGACGAGGCCGGGTTCCTGCTGCGGGTTGGCCGGGAAAATCCCGGATTGCCCGTTTTCAACGTGACACTGACCGATAATGACCTGCGTGATCGATGTCTGGGCAACGTCCTGCACGTGATCCCCAGTGACCGCATGCTGGCCGATGCCGAGGCGCAATGGCGCAAGAAAAATCCGGACGTACCGGCCAAGGCGCGGACCTGGCATCACGATTTTGTGAAATTTGCCGCGCGCGATCTGAACAAGCGCTTCAAGAAGGCGCACGAAACTAAAATGGACGACACGGCCTGGGCCGGCTGGGCCGCCGTCAAGATGGTGACCGACACGATTGCCCGTGAAAACCTGACCGAGCCCGCCGCCCTGCTGGATTACCTCAAGACACGTCTTGCCTTCGATGGCCAGAAAGGCAGCAGCATGACCTTCCGGCCGACCGGCCAACTGCGTCAACTGGTGCTGCTGGTGCATGACGATAACATCGTCGCCGAGGCACCGGTCCGTGGCGTCGCCAAACCGCCGACCCTGGACAGTCTCGGCATCGTCGATTGCCCGAAATGATCACCAGTCTTCAACACCTTTAGGAGAAACCGTAATGATTCAGAAATTCCTGTTCTTGTTTATGATCCTGTCTTTGGGCCACACCGGAATTGCCAGCGCAGCCACCGGCCGTATTTTCGTGACCAACGAAAAGGACGATACGGTGTCGGTCATCAATGGCAAGACACTCGAAGTGGAGCAACACGTCAAGGTCGGGGAGCGGCCGCGCGGTATCGGCCTGTCACCGGACGGCAGTGAATTGTACATCGCCGCCAGTGAGGACAACGCCATCGTTGTCGTGGATCCGCAGTCACTGGAAATATTGCGTTCCTTCAAAGCGGGATCGGACCCGGAAAGCTTTGCGGTTCATCCCGACGGTAACATCTACATTTCCAACGAGGACGATGCCAAGGCCTCGGTCTACAATCCAGAAACCGGCGAATTGCTGGCCGAGATCAAGGTGGGCCTGGAACCGGAGGGCGTGGCAATCTCACCGGATGGCAAGCAGGTCATCGTCACCAGCGAATCCACCAATATGCTGCACGTCATCGAGGTCCCTTCGCACCAGATCATCGCCAATATCCTGGTCGGTGCGCGGCCCCGCGCGGCGACCTTCAGCCAGGACAGCAAACTCGCGTACTCCACCTCGGAGATCAGCGGTGAAGTCAAAAAGGTCGACATGGTGAATCACAAGATCCTCGCGGTCGGTTCGGTCGGAGACGCCAAGGCCAAGCCCAAGGATGTGCTTTTG
Source organism: Gammaproteobacteria bacterium (assembly GCA_041564575.1). Classification (GTDB taxonomy): domain Bacteria; phylum Pseudomonadota; class Gammaproteobacteria; order Eutrophobiales; family Eutrophobiaceae; genus UBA4486. Next base: position 2,426 of record JBFGPT010000329.1, read on the forward strand.
AGCAAGGATGAAAAGATCCTGTACGTCGCGGCCGGCCGTGCC
>JBFGPT010000330.1:0-2464 GCA_041564575.1 Gammaproteobacteria bacterium
CCTTGATTATTTACAGGACAGTAACCATCTACTGTCATAGACATTTCTACTTTTTCAGGGTCATTTATGGAAAATAACACTCAACCTGACACCAGCACTGACCAGAGCATATTCCCGGTCTTGCCGCTGCGTGATGTCGTTGTCTATCCACATATGGTCATTCCGTTGTTCGTCGGCCGTGACAAGTCCGTGCGGGCGCTGGATATGGCCATGGAGGGCAGCAAGCAAATCCTGCTGGTGGCGCAGAAAAGCGCCACCGAGGATGATCCCGGTCTGGATGATCTGTATTCCGTCGGCACCCTGTCCAACATACTGCAGCTGCTGAAACTGCCGGATGGCACCATCAAGGTACTGGTCGAGGGCGCTAACCGGGCGCGTATCGAATCCTACCTGGAGACGGAAAACTATTTTTCCGCGAAGGTGCAGATGCTCGAGCCGGAATACCAGGATGAACGCGAACTGGATGTGCTGGCCCGTTCGGCCATGAACCAGTTTGAGCAGTATGTGAAACTGAACAAGAAGGTCCCGCCCGAGATCATTTCCTCGCTGTCGAGCATTGATGATCCGAGCCGCTTGGCGGACAGCATGGTGGCGCACATGTCGGCCAAAATCGAGGAGAAACAGGAGGTTCTGGAGATCATCGATATCCGCCAGCGCCTTGAGCATCTGATCCGGCTGATGGAGGCCGAAATCGACCTTTTACAGGTGGAAAAACGTATTCGCGGCCGGGTAAAGTCGCAGATGGAGAAAAGCCAGCGGGAATACTACCTGAACGAACAGATGAAGGCGATCCAGAAGGAACTGGGCGAGATGGAGGATATCCCGAACGAAGTTGATGAACTGGCCGAAAAGATAGAAAAGAGCGGTATGACCAAGGAGGCCAAGAACAAGGCCGGCTCGGAACTCAACAAACTCAAGTTGATGTCGCCGATGTCAGCCGAGGCCACCGTTGTCCGCAACTATATCGACTGGCTGGTTAGCGTGCCGTGGAAGAAACGCAGCAAGATCAGCCGGGATATCAAGAAGGCGGAACAGATCCTGGATGAGGATCATTACGGCCTGGAAAAGGTCAAGGAGCGTATCCTTGAGTACCTCGCCGTGCAGGACCGCGTCAAGAAGATGAAAGGGCCGATCCTGTGCCTGGTCGGTCCGCCCGGCGTCGGCAAGACTTCACTGGGCCGTTCCATCGCACGCGCCACCAATCGTAAATTTGTCCGCATGTCACTGGGTGGCGTCCGGGACGAGGCCGAGATCCGCGGTCACCGGCGCACCTACATCGGCTCCATGCCTGGCAAGATCCTGCAGTCCATGTCCAAGGTGAAGACCAAGAACCCCCTGTTCCTGCTCGACGAGATCGACAAGATGGCGATGGACTTTCGGGGTGATCCGGCCTCGGCATTGCTCGAAGTGCTGGACCCCGAGCAGAACCATACCTTTAACGACCACTACCTGGAAGTTGACTATGATCTGTCGGAAGTGATGTTCGTGACGACCGCGAACAGCATGAATATCCCGGCGCCCCTGCTGGACCGGATGGAGGTCATCCGGCTCTCGGGCTATACCGAGGACGAGAAGGTAAATATCGCAACGCGGTACCTGATCCCGAAACAGATGAAAGACAACGGCCTGCTGGAAGACGAGATCTCCATCAGCGAGGCGACGATACGCGACATCATCCGCTACTATACGCGTGAGGCGGGTGTTCGAAACCTGGAGCGTGAAATCGCCAATATCTGCCGCAAGGTTGTCAAGCAACGCCTGCTGAAACCGGTCAAGTCCAGGACCAGCATCTCGCCGAAACGACTGGAGAAACTCATTGGCGTGAAGCGTTACCGTTATGGACGCGCCGAGGAGGAAAACCGGGTCGGCCAGGTGACCGGTCTTGCCTGGACCGAGGTGGGCGGCGATTTACTGACGATCGAGGCCGCCGTGGTGCCCGGCAAGGGCAAGGCCAGCCATACCGGCCAGCTTGGTGACGTCATGAAGGAATCCATACAGGCGGCCATGACCGTGGTCCGCAGTCGCAGCGAGGTGCTTGGTATCAATGCCGAGTTTTTCCAGGAACACGATTTTCATATTCACGTTCCCGAAGGGGCCACGCCCAAGGACGGCCCAAGCGCCGGTGTGGCCATGTGTACCGCACTGGTGTCCGCGTTGACGGACATCGAGGTCAATTCAAACGTAGCCATGACCGGCGAGATCACCCTGCGCGGCGAGGTGCTGCCCATCGGTGGTCTAAAGGAAAAACTGCTGGCGGCTCTGCGCGGTGGTATCGAGATCGTTTTAATTCCCAAGGAGAACGAACGCGAACTCAGCGAGATCCCGAAGAATATCCTGCAAAACCTGGATATTCGTCCGGTGCGCTGGATAGACGAGGTTTTCGAGGTGGCCCTGCAAAGATTGCCCGAGGCGCTGGCCCGGAAGATGCAGACGGGTAACCTGATCAAACAGGCCGATGAGAGTC
>JBFGPT010000331.1:0-2442 GCA_041564575.1 Gammaproteobacteria bacterium
AACAGAATAAAAAATCCAGTTCGCGGCGGGATATGCGTCGTGCGCACGACTCGATCAGCAATCCCACCCTGTCCGTCGAACCGACGACGGGTGAGACGCACAGGCGACACCACGTCAGTGCTGATGGTTATTATCGTGGCCGTCAGATTATTAATAATGAGTCTGCCGAAGAAACCGAATAAAAACCAGAACCGGAAACGACAACCCGGGCATTAATCAAACACCGGGTTATCACACGAGAAAATCTTGAAAACGACCATTGCACTTGATGCCATGGGCGGGGACCATGGCCCGAGTGAAATTATCCCGGCGGCAACCCTTGCCCTGAAAAGTCATCCCGAACTTCATTTGATCCTGGTCGGTATCGAGCAAGAGGTGCAGAAGTATCTCGACAAAGAACCCGCGGAATTTCGTGACCGTATCGAGATCCAGCATGCCTCCGAGGTCGTCGAGATGCACGAGGCCCCGTCACTGGCGCTGCGCAACAAGAAGGACTCGTCCATGCGGATTGCCATCGAAATGGTCAAGCAGGGGCGAGCCGGAGCCTGTGTCAGCGCCGGCAATACCGGGGCCTTGATGGCGACCGCCCGCTACCTGTTGAAGATGTTGCCGTGTATCGACAGGCCGGCCATCTGTACTTCCCTGCCACGTATTGAGGGTTCGACCCGTCTGCTGGATCTCGGCGCCAACGTTGATTCAAGTTCAGAACAATTATTCCAGTTTGCCGTGATGGGCACGGAACTGACCAGCGCCGTCGACGGTATCGAGTCGCCGTCAGTTGCTCTGCTGAATATCGGCGAGGAAGAGATCAAGGGTAATGACCAGGTCAAGCAGGCGGCGGTCTTGCTGGCCAACAGCCACCTGAATTACACGGGTTTTGCCGAGGGCAATGACATCTATACCGGTAACGTCGACGTCATCGTCTGCGATGGCTTTGCCGGCAACATCGCCCTGAAGGCGAGCGAAGGCGTGGCGCAGCTCATGCGCCATCATGTCGAGTCAGGGTTCAGGGGAAGCCTGTACGGCAAACTGGCCGGCCTGTTATCACTGCCGGTATTGAAAGGTCTGAAAAATCGCATCGACCCGCGGCATTATAACGGCGCCAGCCTGCTCGGCCTGAAAGGCATCGTGATCAAAAGCCATGGCAGGGCTGACAGCCTTGCCTTCGCCAACGCCATTAACGAGGCGATTACCGAGGTCGAGCATAACGTGCCGGATCGGATCAGTCACAAGCTGGAAGAATTGCTGACCGACAGGCAGGTCCTGTGCTGATGTATTCCCGTATCACCGGCACGGGCGGCTATCTGCCCGAAAAAATTCTCACCAACGCAGAACTGGAACGCATCGTCGATACCTCGGATGAATGGATCCAGTCGCGTACCGGCATCAAAAAGCGGCATATCGCCGCGGACGAGCAAACCACGGCGGACCTGGCGGAGGCGGCCGCGCGCCGGGCATTGCAGGCCGCGGGTCTGCAGCCAGGCGACATTGATCTGATCATCGTCGCGACCACGACCCCGGACCTGGTGTTCCCGAGCACAGCCTGCCTGTTACAACAACGCCTGGATGTGCATGGCTGCCCGGCGTTTGACGTGCAGGCGGTCTGTACCGGGTTTATCTATGCATTATCCATTGCCGACCGGTTTATCCGTACCGGCGGCGCCAGCAAGGCGCTGGTCATAGGCGCGGAAGTCCTGTCGAGGATCCTAGACTGGTCGGATCGCAGCACCTGCGTGTTGTTCGGCGACGGTGCCGGTGCCGTGGTCCTCGAGGCGAGTGATACGGCGGGCATACTGTCCTCGCATATTCATGCCGATGGCGGCTACCAGGAACTGCTCAAGGTGCCGACCGGAATTGCCGCGCCGGAATCCACCCGGTTGACCCAGGAACCCTATATCGTCATGCAGGGTAACGAGGTCTTCAAGATGGCGGTCAACACACTGGGACGGATCGTCGATGAGACACTGGAATACAACAAGCTGGAAAAGAAGGACATCGACTGGCTGGTGCCACACCAAGCCAATACCCGTATCATTTCTGCAACGGCGAAAAAGCTCAGTATGCCCATGGATCGGGTCATCCTCACCGTGGATGAACATGGCAATACCTCGGCCGCATCCGTGCCGCTGGCGCTGGACGTGGCGGTACGCGATGGCCGTATCGAGGCCGGGGATACCCTGCTGCTCGAGGCCTTTGGCGGCGGCTTCACCTGGGGCTCTGCCCTGGTCAAATACTGACAAGTCACTGAATAAACCGTGACGCACGAATAACAGGAAGAGAAAGACAGATGACAGATACCTTCGCGGTCGTATTTCCGGGGCAGGGTTCCCAGTCGGTCGGCATGCTGGGCGATCTTGCGGGTCAATATCCACAGATACAGCAGACCTACGATGAGGCCTCGACCACGCTTGGCTATGACCTCTGGCAAGTGGTACAGATGGG
>JBFGPT010000332.1:0-2442 GCA_041564575.1 Gammaproteobacteria bacterium
GCCCATGAAGTAGATGCCCAGGATATCCAACTTGAATCGCGCCCGGCGGTTGTACTGGAATGACCTGAAATGCTTTTTCGCTGCCTGCAGGGTATTTTGCCGCGGACTGTACTGGGAAATACCGGCCGGGGTGTTTTTCGATATGTAGCCGGGAAATTGTGGATGGTTGGTGTGGAACAGGAGCGGCAGCAGACTGAGAAAATCGCTTTGCACGGTGGTCAGGGATTCCACGGTGAGTTGCAAACGCTGGGCGTTAATCCTGAAGAATCGATCCCGCATCGAATGCATGCTGGTGTCGGTATCCGGTAATGGCAGGTGTTTCATCCGGCGCGCGAACTCCTTATTATTCTTTGAAAAATCAACGGGTCATCGATGCTGCTGTCTCCCCTGTATCGGCGGCAGATTTTGATAATTGAATTGCTGAAAGGTCTTGAGTCTGCCCCGGGACATGCCCGCTCAGAGCGCGGTCCAGATAAAAAAATAAAGTAAAATCAAAAAGATATACTAAATTACCCGGGGATAACCCAAACCGCAGTACGCAACTGTCGGCGATGATCTGACGCGACGGGCCGCGGCTGCCGCAATGCCGCGCTCATTTCATTGGCTAAGGGAATGAATTCTCTAATATTTATGCATTTACAACGTTATTTTGGTAATCTTTGCACGATTCTTACAGGTTCATACCACCCGGACATTTAGGCCGGGATACGCGGGTTTGAATCAATAATCCGGGTTTTTCCACAAGCAACAACCGACCAGTTAACAAGAGTCGGTGGGGTGACAGTTTACCGGGAATTATCAATGCCGTACCCAATCCGGGCCTGAATCAGACGTATTGAAATTCCAGTTATAAACAGGAGAAAAATAAATGTTTAGCAAAGATATGAAAGTCGCGGGTTTTGATGATGAACTGTGGCAGGCAATGGATGCAGAGGCGCGTCGGCAGGAAGAACACATTGAGCTTATAGCATCAGAAAACATGACCAGCCCCAGGGTCATGGAATGCCAGGGGTCGGTATTAACCAACAAATACGCCGAGGGCTATCCCGGTAAACGCTATTACGGCGGCTGTGAGTACGTCGATATTGCCGAACAACTGGCCATTGATCGCGCCTGTGAACTGTTTGGCGCTGACTGGGCCAATGTCCAGCCGCATTCCGGCTCGCAGGCCAATGGCGCGGTATACCTGGCCCTGCTGGAACCGGGCGACACGATTATGGGCCTGAGCCTGGCGCATGGCGGCCACCTGACCCACGGCGCGCATGTGAATGTTTCCGGCCGCGTGTTCAAGGCCGTTCAGTACGGCCTGGATGAAAACGGCATCATCGATTACGACGCCGCCGAGGAAATGGCCCTGGAACACAAACCGAAGATGATCTGGACCGGTTTTTCCGCCTACTCCCGTGTCTTTGACTGGCAACGCTTCCGTGACATCGCCGACAAGGTCGGGGCCATTCTGGTCGCCGATATCGCCCACGTTGCCGGCCTCGTCGCCACCGGTGAATATCCGAGCCCGGTACAGATTGCCGATATTACGACCTCGACCACGCACAAGACGCTGCGTGGGCCGCGTTCCGGCATCATCCTGGGCAAGGCCAATGAAGACATACAGAAGAAGGTCAACTTCATGGTTTTCCCGGCCTACCAGGGTGGGCCGCACATGCACACCATCGCCGCCAAGGCGGTCGCCTTCAAGGAAGCCATGTCCGATGATTTCAAGACCTATATCAAGCAGGTCAAGGTCAATGCTGTTGCCATGGCGGAAACCTTCGTCGAGCGTGGCCTGAAGATCGTTTCCGGCGGCACCGACAATCACCTGTTCCTGGTGGATATGATCGAAAAGGGCCTGACCGGCAAGGAAGTCGACGCCGCACTGGGCCGTGCCAATATTACCGTGAACAAGAACGCGGTCCCCAACGATCCGCAATCTCCGTTTGTGACCAGCGGTATACGCATCGGCACGCCTTCTATCACCACGCGCGGTTTCGACGCTGACGACAGCAGGCAGGTTGCCAACTGGATCTGCGATATTATGGACAATATGGGTGACGATAGTGTCATCGAACGCGTCAAGGGCGAGGTCATCACCTTGTGCAAAAGCAGGCCGCTCTACGAAAAGTAGAGGTAACAGTCGAGTTGTGACCATGCAGGATCAGCCGGCTACGGCTGATCCTGCACCTGATTGAGTTACCTGGAAAACAGGGGGTATGTGAATGCGATGTCCGTTTTGTTCCTGTATGGATACGCGCGTAATCGATTCACGGCTCGTAGGCGAGGGTGATCAGATCAGGCGGCGCAGGGAGTGTTCCGGCTGTACGGAGCGTTTTACCAGTTACGAAACCGCGGAGCTGAATTACCCGCGCATCGTCAAGTCCGACGGCCGCCGTGAGCCATTCAACGAGGAAAAGCTGCGTAATGGCATACTCAGGGCGCTGGAAATAC
>JBFGPT010000333.1:0-2438 GCA_041564575.1 Gammaproteobacteria bacterium
AATTGCGCGGGCCTGACATAGCCGGTAGCACGGATGCGATTTTGAAATAACCAGAACTCGTAATCAAAACTGCCGGGATTGCTGAAACCGCGCGGCTGTTTCAATCTCACCTTGAATTGCCAGGTTTCGCCCGGGATGAGTTTGGCAGAACCCCGGTACCAGTTCAGACGCACCTTGCCCGGCGCAACCAGTCGCCTGCCGGACGGTGCCTGCATGTGTTCAACGAGCAGATCGAATCGTGTGCCCAGATCGGTTTGTAGTGGAATACCCTGAATACTGCCCCTGATCAGCACGTCTTTGCCCTCGATGGCAGCCGGCAGGTGATCGGAGAGAACGAGGTCGGCACGCCACAGGCACCAGCAGGCGCCGAGCAGGCAGGCGGCCAGCGGCCGCAGCCAGTGCAACCGCATGACCACCAGGGCCGGCAGCAAAAGCCACGCGCCGTAGGCGGTCGGAATCGCGGGAAACTGCAGGGCCAGGCATATGCCCAGCGCAAAGCTGATCGTCCAGATCCGCATAACATCTTCCATGACAGGTATTCAGCAACGATGATACTCCTGTTACAGTGACATGACAGGAGGTAATTTCGAGTTTTATGACGTGACGCTTTGGCTATAATAAGCCGCTTTTTAGACCGGACAACAGACCAGCGGAATGGGTTTAAAAAATCTCTTCAAGCGTTTCATGCCAAAACAGGCCGAGATCCGGAATCACCGGCATCTCAGCCTGTTCGGCAAGCTTTTACATGAACCCGAACTCTGGCACATCACCCGGCACTCGGCCGCGGGCGGCATGGCCAACGGCCTGTTTTTCGCCTTCATGCCGGTACCCGGCCAGATGCTGCTGGCCGCGGCAGTGGCCATCAAGTGCCGCATCAACCTGCCTATTTCCATACTGGCGGTGTGGCTGACGAACCCGGTGACGTTTTACCCGATATTTTTCGCCGCCTACAAGACCGGCAGTTTCATACTCAACCTGCATCCGCAGCCGGTGCACTTCGCCATGAGCTGGGAATGGGTGAATCATACCCTGGTGGAGATCTGGCAGCCCCTGTTACTCGGTTGCGTTATCCTCGGGGGGATCAGCGCGCTGTGCGGTTATTTTGCCATCCGCATGTTGTGGCGCTTCGCCGCCGTGCGTAAATGGGAGGTCCGCAAAGAACGCAACCGCATGCGACGGGAACATATGAAGGACAAGCGCTGACAGCTGAACGGTTCATGCCTGATCCAGGCGGCCGTCGTGCAGAATATATTGCCTGTCCATCCGCGCTGCGAGTTGCTGGTTATGGGTCACCATGACCAGGCTGGCGCCAAAATCACGGTTCAGTTCCAGCATGGTGTTGAAGACCTGTCCAGCCGTCTTCTCGTCCAGGTTGCCGGTTGGTTCATCCGCAAGCAGGCACAGGGGCTTGCCGACCAGTGCACGGGCAATCGCCGCCCGCTGGCGTTCACCGCCCGACATTTCGCCGGGCTTATGCTGCAGGCGGTCCGCGAGTCCCACCTTGTCGAGGCAGGCACGGGCACCGGCCAGCGCCGCCTCCGGTTCCAGGTCCGCGATCAGCCCGGGCATGGCGACGTTTTCCAGCGCGGTAAATTCCGGCAACAGGTGATGGAACTGGTAGACAAATCCCATGAAGCGATTGCGCAACTGTCCGCGTTCGGTTTCGCTCAAGGTCGCCAGGTTGCGTCCGTTCATATGCACCTCCCCCGCGCTGGGCACATCGAGACCGCCCAACAGGTGCAGGAGCGTGCTTTTACCGGAGCCCGAGGCGCCGACGATGGCAATGGATTCCCCACGCCGGATCTCCAGGTCGACACCGGTCAGGACCCTGACTTGCAAATCGCCCTGGACAAATTCCTTTTCCAGATCGCGGCAGAGCAGTACCGGATCATTCATAACGCAGGGCCTCGGCGGGTTGGGTGCCGGCGGCGCGCCAGGCCGGATAGAGCGTAGCCAGCAGGCAAAACAGAAAGGCGACCGCGGTAATCGTCACGACATCGCCCCAGTTGATCTCGGACGGCAGATCACTGATGTAGTAGATATTGGAGGGCAGGAACTCGACCTGGAAGGCCTGCTCGATGGATTGCACGATGGCCTCGACGTTACTCGCCAGTGCAATCCCGCCAACCACGCCGAGCAGGATCCCCGTCAGGCCGATGACCATGCCCTGGATTATGAATATCTGCATGATGCCGCGCGGGCTCACACCCAGTGTCCGCAGCACGGCAATATCCGCCTGTTTATCGGTGACCACCATGACCAGCGTGGAGATGATATTGAAGGCCGCAACCGCGACGATCAGCGTCAGGATCACGAACATCACAATCTTTTCTGTTTTCAGCGCCTTGAAAAAATTTGAATGCTGTTGCGTCCAGTCGATCACGCCATAGGCGCCCGGCAACTTGCTGGCAATCTCGCGGCTGACCAGCGGCGCCTTG
>JBFGPT010000334.1:0-2435 GCA_041564575.1 Gammaproteobacteria bacterium
GTACGAAGCCTGCGCGGCCTCCAGCGCCGTGGCCCGAAGCTGTAACTCCGTAATAGCGCTGGCCATATCCAGGTCCTGCGTTCTCGACAGGGTGGTTTCCAGGTCAATAAGAAACGTTTCATTGATATCGCGCTGGTCATCCATTGAATTCAGGCGTCCACCGATGCCGGTCCGAAACTCAAGAATATGCTCCAGGGCATTGTCCAGATCGAGCAGGTAATGCGTAATCGAATTAAAGATATGCGCATCACTGCTGGAAACTCCGGAACCCTCCATGGCATCGACCAGTTCGCTGACGGTCGTAAACAGATCCTGGCGGACACTGGGACTGATCGTGAAAGTATCGCCCACCGACGGCGTACCGGCAATGCTGGTCTGTATGCCATTAAAATTAATGGCGGCATCACTGACGTAATCCGGGGCGTTGGTCACCGGGTTCTGTGGCAATGGTGGAATGATCTGCCCGCTGGTGGCGCCGACCACGTTGTATCCGAGATTGCCGTTGCCGTTGGTCACGAAAGTAATCGTGTAGCTGTCCTCGACATAGGCGCCGGCATTTACAAGCTGACCCGGATCTATAATTGCGTCGCCGGTATTCGCGGTATTGTCCCGCACCCGGAAGGTGCCATTGCCGTTCAGGATGTTCATGAAGACCTCGCTGCCGGGATCGCTGTCGGCAATCTGCCGGCCCGATGCGATCTGCAGAAAACGCTGTCCCGGATCGCCCTGGTAGGCAAAACTGCCGTCGGCATTACGAACGAATGACCGGGTATTGACCTGGTATCCTGAAAACAGGTATTCGTTATTGGCATCCCGGGTATTGGCCAGGGCGAGTAATTCTTCCAGCCTTTGATCGATTTCACGCGCAATCGCCAGCCGGTCGGTCTTCACCAGGGTCGAATTATTTGCCTGCAGAGCGAGTTCACGAACGCGTATGATCGCGTTCTGTACAGCATCCAGCGTTGTTTCCTCCAGTGACAGGCGATTCATGCCCATATCCAGGTTGCGCTGATATTGCGTCGTCACCTTGATGGACTGCGACAGGCGCAGGACCTGATGTGCACCCGAGGGATCATCCGACGGCCGCACGATACGCTTGCCGGTCGCTATCTGCTCCTGGATTTTCGACAGCAGGCTCTGCTGCTCCAGCATATTATTAACGGCGCGTTGATTAAACAGCAGGGTCGAAAGTCTCATGGCGCTTTACCTGAATGCGTTAATAAGATCCTGGAACAGCCGGTCTGCCGTGCTGATCAACTGTGCTGCCGCCTGGTAGGCCTGCTGGAACCTGAGCATATTGGCGGCTTCTTCATCGAGATTGACACCGGAAAAACTTTCGCGCGCTTCTATGGCCTGATCCAGCAGGGAACCGATAGCTAGACTGCTGATCTCGACCTGCCGGGTCTGCGTGCCTGCCTCTGCCACGAGCTGGCCATAGGTATCCTGGTAGGAAGCCGTGCCGCCGAGCAGCACGGGTTGCGACTGCAGTCCGGCCAGCAACAGGGCATTGCGATTATCGCCATCGGCATTCGTATTGTTTTCTATGACGAATCGATCGCCGTTGGCCGGCGTACCGGAAATTGTAAATGTTGCATTTCCCGCCGCAGCGATACTGAACTGTTTGCCACTGCCCTCGGTGACCGGGTTATAGGCCAGGGTGCCACCCGGGGGCGCCGAGATATTGAACTGGTTCAGCGTTGCATCGAAGGTCAGGGTAATGCTGGACAATAATGGCAAACCGACAAGCGTTGAAGTATCGGCCTGGCTTATGATCGCGCTGCCGGTATTGGTCGGCAGGCCGTTGACATTCACGGCCTCACCGGATCTCAGCGGGTCCGCGGCCGCGATCTTGCGCGGATCGGTAATAGCAACGCCAAGGTCACGCGCACCATTGATGACCGGCCTGACAATATACTCATCCCCCGCGCTTGCACCGGCGGTAATGGTGAGAGTAAAACCGTCGATCGTTGCCGTGGTGAATGGCGAGGCGCCCAGGGTATCGATCGCGGTGGTCTGTCCGTCAGACAGCCTTGTGAGTGTATACGAAGTGCCGCCGTTGAAAGTCAGGTTGTAATCGCTGACGGTCAATGCCGTCGAATCCACGATCGATGCAGCAATGTTGTTGACCGCACCGGCCAGCGGCAAGACCTGTGCCGCACCCGGGCTGAAAATAGGCACGTCAATGTCACCGTCCAGGTTCATGCCGAGACGATGCTGGTCATTGAAGGTTTCGGCCAGGCCGGTGGCCAGGCGCCCCAGAGAATTCAGTGTGGGATCCAGCATTTCCTGCTGGAACCTGAGCAATCCACCGATGTTGCCGCCCCTCAGGTCGTCCGTGATATTCAGTGTGGAAAACGGACTCGACAGGACGATGTCAAAATTCCCCGGAAAGGTCTCGGAGATGTTGAAATTGCTGGTGACCTGGCCGAGTACGA
>JBFGPT010000335.1:0-2434 GCA_041564575.1 Gammaproteobacteria bacterium
CAATTCCGGCGGCAAAGCCCCGAGGACGTGCGCACATTACCGATCAAACTGCCCTCCGGATTGCTGATGCCGCTGGAGGAATTTGCCGACATTCGCCAGCAAAGCGGCCGTTACAATATTCTTCACCAGGATGGCCAGCGCCTGCAGAGCATCACCTGTCACGTTACGGGCAGGGATATCGTCGGCTTCATGCAGGAGCTGGAGGAAACCGTGCTGGGCAAGGTGCGTTTCACTACCGGCCTGTACCCGGAGTTTACCGGTGCTGCGATTGAACAGGCGAAAGCCCAGGAGGAGCTCATCATCCTGTCCCTGCTGGTCATGGCCATAGTCATGATGCTGGTTTATATCGCCATCGGCAGCCTGCGCCATGTGTTGTTGATGCTTATCAACCTGCCGTTTGCGTTGATCGGCGGAGTCGTGGCCGTCATTCTGACCGGCAGCAGCCTGTCCGTGGGTTCGCTGGTCGGTTTCGTGACGCTGTTTGGCATTACGGTCAGGAATTCCATTATGCTGGTATCGCATTACCAGTACCTGGTCGAGGTAGACGGTCTGCCCTGGAATCTGGATACCGCGATCCGCGGTGCGCAGGAACGCCTGCCCTCGATCCTGATGACCGCGCTGGTGACGGCGCTGGCCATGCTGCCGATCGCTGTCGACAGCGATAATCCCGGGCGCGAGTTCATGGGGCCGATGGCCGCCATCATTATCGGCGGGCTGGCTTCCTCAACCATACTGAACCTGTTGATCATGCCAACCATCATGTTGAGCTTCGGTAAATTCAGAACCGCGCGAACATCAACATGAAACAGTTGCAGATTTATTTCAGTTTTCGCAGTCCCTATGCCTGGCTCGGGTGCCATCGACTGGCACGGATAATAGACACGCTGGGCGTTGAGTACACATTGATCCCGATCAGCCCGCCGCGCAAGGTCACCGAAACGATCATCTCCTCGCCGGTCAAGTACGATTATGTCGTCCGCGATGTCAAACGCATGGCCAGCGCCTATGGATTGTCATACCGGATCCCGGAACCCTTTGACTGTGACTGGTTTATACCGCATGCGGCCTGCCTCGCGGCGATAGACACCGGCGCCGGCCTTGCCTTTGTCAACGCGATGTTCAGACTGCGCTTCTGCGAAGGGCAGGATATTTCCTCGGACGAAAATATCCATTTGGCCAGCAAGGCCTGCGGACTCGATGCCGCGGCGATCATCGAGCAAGGCAGGAACAAAAAGCAGCGCCGGCGCTTGCTGGAGATACTCTCGGGTTTGGATGATGCCGGGATCTTCGGCGTGCCGATATTCATCTACGGTGAGGATAAATTCTGGGGCAACGATCGACTGGAATGGTGCATCCGTGAAATCAACCGTGATGCCGGCAAAGCGCTGCCGGACCTCGCCAATGACCCGCTGACCAGGCCGTTCTAGTGTTTGATCTGCATTCAGACTAGAATGCTCGGGCGACAGGGATATCAGACAATGACAACGCAACGATCCCCCTACTCATGACGACCACCGTCCTCATCATTGATGATTCACGTGATTTTCGTTCACTGCTGCGCCTGTTTCTGAACAAGGAATTCAGCGATATTGACATCGAGGAATACGACCTGGAATCACACGGCCGGCCACGCGATGATTTCGCCTGGTCAAATTACGACGTGCTCCTGCTCGATTACAAGCTGGGTCTGGACCAGGACGGGCTGGAATGGTTGAAGTCCTTCAGCAAAAAACCGGGTTTCCCTCCGACGGTGTTTCTGACCGCCGAGGGTGACGAGTATACCGCCGTCAAGGCCATCAAGACCGGCGCCTCCGATTACCTGAACAAGAAAGACATCACCCCGAAAACGCTTGCCGCCGCGATCCGTGAGGCCCTGGAATTCACCCCGGTGAAAAGACAGCAGGAGCGCGCGGCCATCAATGACGCGACGCATATCGTGGAGGATATCAAGTCGAGGGTGCAACAGGTGCACAAGATGACCTCGGAAAAACGCGAGGCCGACATGGTGCCGCCGCAGCGCCTGGAGATTGGTTACCGCTTCGTGCGCCAGATCGGCAAGGGCGCCATGTCGACCGTTTATCTGGCAGAGCGTATCCAGGACCGTCTGACCGTGGTGTTAAAGGTGCTGGATCTCACACGTGTCGAAGATGCTTCCCTGATAGAGCGCTTCCGCCTTGAGGCGGAATTGATCGCCGGCGTACAGAGCCCGTTCGTGGTGCGCATCTACGATCACGGTATTACCGATGAATACGGTTTTATCGCCATGGAGTTCTTTTCGCGCGGGGATCTGAAACAGCGCATGGAGATGGGCCTGACGCCGGAGGTTGCGATCATCTACCTGACGCATATTGTCTATGGACTGGACGCCATACACAAAAATAACGTCATTCATCGTGACCTGAAACCGGCGAACATCATGTTTCGCGGCGATGAC
>JBFGPT010000336.1:0-2434 GCA_041564575.1 Gammaproteobacteria bacterium
ACATCGACCGTGATCCGATCGCCGTCGCGGATCAATGCGATGGGGCCGCCTTCCTGCGCCTCCGGCACCACGTGGCCGATGATGAAGCCGTGTGAGCCGCCGGAAAACCGCCCGTCGGTGATCATGGCCACCTCCGATCCGAGTCCCGCGCCCATGATGGCCGAGGTAGGAGTGAGCATTTCCGGCATTCCGGGACCGCCCCTGGGGCCCTCGTAGCGAATGACAATGACATCGCCCTTGCCGATTGCGCCCTGTTCCAGCGCCGCCAGCATGTCTTCCTCGGAGTCGTAGACCCTGGCCGGACCGGTAAAGACCTCGCCTTCCTTGCCGGTGATCTTGGCCACGGCGCCGCCAGGCGCCAGGTTCCCCTTGAGGATACGGATATGGCCGGAGGCCTTGATGGGCTTGTCCAGCGGGTAAATGATCTCCTGTCCCGCGGTGAGGTCGGGAACGTCGGCAAGGTTTTCCGCCAGGGTCCTGCCGGTAACGGTCAGGCAGTCGCCATTGAGCAGCCCCTCGCGCAGCAGGTACTTCATGACCGCGGGGATGCCGCCGATGTTGTGCAGGTCTTCCATCACATACTGGCCACTGGGTTTGAGATCGGCAATATACGGGGTGCGGTTACTGACCGCCTGGAAATCATCGATGCCAAGATCGATATCGACTGCGCGCGCCATCGCGATCAGGTGCAACACTGCATTGGTCGACCCGCCGAGTGTGGTGACCAGTAGCATGGCGTTTTCAAAGGCCGCGCGGGTCATGATATCGCGCGGCTTGATGTCCTGCTCCAGCAGATTCAGTATGGCCTTGCCAACGTTGCGGCATTCCTCGAGTTTCTTCGGGTCCACCGCCGGGGTCGATGAACTGTAGGGCAGGGACATGCCCAGTGCCTCGATGGCCGAAGCCATGGTATTGGCCGTGTACATGCCGCCGCAGGCGCCGGCGCCCGGACAGGAGCGTTTCAGGATATCGACCCGGGTCTCATCGTCGATGCTGCCGGCAATGAATTCTCCATAGGCCTGAAAGGCGGAAATGATGTCCAGTTTCTGTTCCTTGCGAAAGCCCGGCTTGATCGTGCCGCCGTAGACCATGAGCGACGGCCGGTTGAGACGGCCCATGGCGATCAGACAGCCCGGCATATTCTTGTCGCAGCCCGGGATGGAGACATTGGCGTCGTACCACTGCGCGCTCATGACGGTCTCGATGGAATCGGCGATCAGATCACGGGACTGCAGGGAAAAGCTCATGCCGTCGGTACCCATGGAAATACCGTCACTGACGCCCACTGTGTTGAAACGCATGCCGACCATGCCGGCTTCCTGCACGCCCACCTTGACCTGTTCGGCCAGATCCAGCAGGTGCATATTGCAGGTATTGCCTTCGTACCAGACGCTGGCGATGCCGACTTGTGGTTTGTTCATGTCTTCCTGCGTCATGCCGGTGCCATACAGCATGGCCTGCGATGCGCCCTGGGATTTTTTCTGCGTTATCTGTGCGCTGTAGCGGTTCAGTGGTTTACTCATGGCAGGTTTGGATTTAAGCAGTCATGTGTTAAAAAGGGGCGATAGAATACCTTACTGTCCGATTCTTGTCAGGCTGTCCGGGCGTTTTCGCCTCATGCACCCGCCATGCAGCGCAAGCCGGGCAAGCGTTATGTAACCGGCATCTGTCCGGACTGCAAGCGGGTGGAAACGCGACACTGTAACTGATGACTGACAAAATTCCCGATTTGCTTGAGAGCTTCGCGCGTCTGGTCGCATTCCCTACGGTCAGCAGCACCGATCCGGCTTACGATATGAGCAACCGGGCGCTGGTGGAGTGTCTGGCCAACTGGCTGGAAGATCTGCAATTCGATGTCGACTTGCTGCCGGTGCCCGGGGCCGCGGGCAGCGACCAGGAAAAACTCAACCTTGTGGCCAAACGGGGTGAGGGTGAGGCGGGGCTGGTCTTGTCGGGCCACACCGATACCGTGCCGTGCAATGCAGACGCCTGGGATTCGGACCCCTATGTCCTGACGCAGCGGGACGGCAAGCTGTATGGCCTCGGTACCGCCGATATGAAATGCCTGTTTCCCCTGGTCTTGCAGGCCGTGCAGGCATTTGAACCGAAGCATTTCAAACAGCCTCTATTCGTGCTCGCGACCGCGGACGAGGAAAGCAGCATGGCCGGCGCCCGCGCCCTGCGCGACGCCGGCGTCAAGCTGGGCGCGCACGCCCTGATCGGCGAACCCACCGGCCTGAAACCCGTCATCAAGCACAAGGGCATCCTGATCGAAAAGATCGTTCTGCTCGGACAGTCTGGACACTCCAGCGACCCCGGTCTGGGTAAAAATGCCCTGGAGGGCATGAACCGGGTCATCAACCGACTGCTGGCATGGCGGGAGGAACTGCAGTCAAGTTTCAGGGATGCGGACTTCACGATCCCGGTGCCGACC
>JBFGPT010000337.1:0-2387 GCA_041564575.1 Gammaproteobacteria bacterium
CAGCGTAAAACGCAGGTTCAGAAACATTGCGGTTATCGAGGCCCCGCGGCGCGGCGCAGTCCTGCTGGCCAGCCGCGATGGATCCTGCAGGGTGCGCGCGGCCAACTGGTTGACCAGCGCCGGTATACCGCCCGAGGTCTGGTAGATGCGTTTCAGTTGTTGCCCGCCAAACACTTCCTTGAAATCTATATCCGCATTGCCGAGCCGGTGCCGCAGGTAAATCGGCAGTTGTTCCATGCTCAGCAGCGGTATTTCCATCCTGTGCAGAAATTCATCATTCTCATTGAGAAACAGCGACGCCAGTTCGCCTTCGCTGGCCAGCACCAGGTGAACCCGCTGGCTGCCCGGTTCCGGCCGGCCTAACTGCAACAGGAGGTTCAGCATCGCAGCCGTAAGTCGATCGGCATTATCGATCAGAAATACGTTAACCAGCCCGTTTTCCGTATTGTTATGCAGGTGCCGGCCCAGCTTTTCTATCCAGGCCTGCGGCGATTCTTCCGCGTCATAGGCAAGATGATTCTGCCGGCAGATCGATTCGAGAACAGTCTCGGGGGATTCGCCGCCGGTCATGTCGAGTTCCGTGATTACCCAGCGCTCGTCCGCTTCGGCCTTGAGCCGCTCGAGAAAGGCGGTCTTGCCGGAACCCTTGACCCCGTTCAGCAGCAGCACGCGATCGCTGAAATCTACAAGGTGCTTGGCGAGTTCCAGCCGGTGTTCCAGCTCCGGAGTTGCGTAATAGACTGTGTCAGCGTGACTTGCAGGAAACGGGTCCTGTTCGAGTTGGTAGTACTTGTAATACTCTTCGAACGTTACGTCATGCTGCGACATGGGTTTGCCGGTTTTCGGAAATCATTCAGGGTTGGCCGGTGTGCATCGATCTGGCCGTGGCTAACTCACGGGCAAGGCCGGGCTGATCACGCGATCATACTCCGAGATAGCGAAGCGGTCGGTCATGCCGGCAATATAATCGGCGATAATGCGGTGTTTACCGGCGTCAGTTTCGATCTTCAGCATCTTTTCCTGCACGTCATCGGGCAACAGACGCTGGTCCGCGGTAAAGGCGTCAAACAAGGCGTGGATGATCAGTCTTGCCTTGTGGGTCATGCGGTGCACGTGATAATGCTGGTACAGGTTCTTGCGCAGGAAGGTTTTCAGCTCACGGTTGGCAGCCTGCGTATTTTCGTCGAGAGATATCAATGTTGCCTTCGCGTTCCTGATATCGTCGATGCTTGAGGGCGCAAGTCCGGCAATGTTGTCCTGGCTGGTTTTGATCAGATCACAGACCAGCCGGTTGATCATTCTGCGAATGACCTCGTGCACGATGCGGCGTTCCTGCAAGTCCGGGTATTGTTTCATGACGGTTTCATGGGCGTCCCTGAACAGGCTGCATTCAAGCAATTGTTCGATGCCCAGTAATCCGGCCCTCAGGCCGTCATCGACATCATGGTTATTATAGGCAATCTCGTCGGCGACGTTGGATATCTGCGCCTCCAGCGACGGTTGTTTCCGCTCCAGGAAACGTTTGCCAACGTCACCGAGACGCTCGGCATTTTTTCGTGAACAATGTTTCAGAATGCCTTCGCGCGTTTCGAAGGTCAGGTTCAGGCCAGGAAAATCCGCATATTTTTCCTCCAGGAGATCCACGACCCGGAGTGATTGCAGGTTGTGTTCAAAACCGCCCGAGTCTTTCATGCAAAGATGCAACTCGTCCTGGCCGGCATGGCCGAAGGGCGTATGCCCGAGATCATGCGCCAGGCAAATGGCCTCGGTCAGATCCTCGTTGACGGCCAGCGCCCGGGCAATGGAACGGCCAATCTGCGCAACCTCGATGGAATGGGTCAGGCGCGTGCGCAACATGTCACCCTCGTGGTTTACGAAGACCTGGGTCTTGTATTCCAGCCGGCGGAAGGCGGCGGAGTGAATAATCCGATCCCGGTCTCGCTGGAATTCGTCGCGGTGCTGCGCCTTGTCCTCGCTGTAACGGCGGCCGAGGGATTTCCCGGAACAGGCTGCATATTCAGCGAGCGCTTTCATCTGTTGCCTCCCGCCTTACACATAGAGATTGATGGTTTCCGTTATCAGGCCGGGATCATTTTCCCGGCAGATCACCGCCCGCCCGATCTGCTCAAGCAGGATCAGGGTCAGGCGGCCGTCGCGGTTTTTCTTGTCCACGGCCATGTGTTCAAGCATGGTTTCGGCGTTTATAACGTCAGGCAGGTATACCGGCAAACCGGTCTGCGCCAACAGTTGACGGATCCGTTGCAGCGCATCCGCCGTGATCCAGCCGCGACGGCTGGACAAGTCAGCGGCCAGCAGCATGCCCATACCCACAGCCTCACCGTGTAACCAGCCGGTATAGTTCTGGGCCGTCTCGATGGCGTGACCGA
>JBFGPT010000338.1:0-2372 GCA_041564575.1 Gammaproteobacteria bacterium
GCTCCTGCCCGCCATGGCGCTCCTCATGAGCGGCTGCGACCGGCTGCCGCAATCTCCGTCCGGGACGCTGCATTCGAAAACGACCGACAAGGCCTTCGCCGAGGTGCTCGAAGACCTGGAGTTCGCCATCACCGAACGCAACTACCGGATCGTCAATACCCTGGAAATCGGCAAGGCCATACGCGAGCGCGGGGTGGAGGATTTCCCGGACAATTCGATAATCCTGTTCTGTAACCTGTCCCTGGCCCGATCCATGCTGGAACTGGAACCGGATTACCTGGATCGTTGTCCTATGCGTATCAGTATCAGGCAAACGCCGGACCATGTGCTGATCCACGGCCATCTGTTCCCGGAAACGGGGTATAATCAGGCCCTGGATCAGATCCTCAGGAAAGGCAATTCCGATATTGTTGAAATCATCGACTATGCCTCGCGCGAGTGGTTCGAGGAGCAAGGCGATCTTTAAGAGAAATATGAACCCGATATGAGCATGCACCCCGACAAGGGCTATCACCAATTGTTGCTGACCTGGCTGGTCTTTACCGGTGCCGTGGTGTTTGCCCTTATCGTCGCCTGGCAGGAGGGCGTACTGTGGCTGCTGTATAACGGTGACAAGAGCCGGATCTCATGGGCGATCACCCTGCTGTTCCTGCTGCTGACCGGGCATATCGTGCGGCGCGTCTGGGTCGTGTCCCGGCAGATCAATGCCGCCATGGACGTCGCGGAATTCATCCGGCAACAGCCCGAACTGGTGATCCGGGTGATTGACGACAAGGTTGATATCAACGGCAAGTCCAGCCTGCCGCCCTCCTATGCCACCCAGTTCATTCACGATCTTGTAACGCGCTATAACAACCACGCCGTGACGCCCGGCGATGTCGGCCAGAACAATTCCGATTTAATCGAGGTCTACGAATCGCGCCTGAAACGGCCGAACGAGATCGGCTGGTTCGTCGCCGACGTCATGATCAAGCTCGGCCTGCTCGGTACGATCATCGGCTTTATCCTCATGCTCGGCTCCGTGGTTAACGTTGCCGATTTCGATGTCACGACGATGCAGAAGATCCTCAGGCACATGAGTTCCGGTATGGGCACGGCCCTGTATACCACCATGGCCGGACTGATCTGCAGCATGCTGGCCTCGGCCCAGTATCATATGCTGGAGCGTTATATCGACGAGATGATCGAGAACATGAAACACCTGGCGCAGGTCTATGTCCTGCCACGCATACACCAGGCGGAGGCAACGGTATAAATGGGCATCCGGGACCGCCTTAAATCCGATCCCTTCACCGACCTGCTGTTCAACGCCCTGCTCGGTTTCACCTTCCTGTTCCTGGTGGCGATCATGTTCATGAACCCGGAGGCCAAGTCCGGCATCATTGATCCGAAGGCGGAATATATCGTCACCATCACCTGGGAGGACAACAGCCCGGACGATATCGATACCTGGGTCGAGGATCCGGAGGGTAACGTGATCTGGTTCAGAAGCCCGGAGGCCGGCCTGTTGCACCTTGACCGCGACGATCGCGGCCAGCTCAACGATACCATTACGATAAATGGCGAGGAGGTACAGAACCCGCTGAACCAGGAAGTGGTGACACTTCGCGGCGTGGTCAAGGGCGAGTATGTCGTCAACCTGCACTACTACGCATCGGAGACCGGCAGACCGGTTGACGTTAACGTGCGCCTGGTCAAGGTTAATCCGTCACTGGAGGTGATTTATTACGGCACGGTTTCCCTGGAGAAGACCGGCGATGAAAAAACCGCCTTCCGGTTCAAGATACTGGCTTCCGGGGAAGTCGCCAACGTGAATTTCATTCCGAAGAAACTCGTCACATTCAGTTAATGAAAGAATAAGGAGCGTATTTTGTTTATTCTGGGTATATCGGGCCTGATCACGGCCTACGTGCTGCTGGCCTTGCTGGTCCTGAGCATCAATTTGTATTCGAACTGGCCCTGGCAGGTCAAGGCGGCCACGGTCGTTGTCACCACTGCGTTTTATATCGTGACCTATTTTTCATTTCCGCCGCTGCTCGGCTGGGCGACCGAACAGGAACCGCCGGAAAAATTCCGCATCCTGTCGGTGCACGTCGAACAACCCAACAAGGTCACGGGTTCCGAGGGCGCCATCTACCTGTGGACTGCGGGCATCGAAAATCTGGCGACCGATGTTGAGCCGCGCGCCTACAAGTTTGACTATTCCAACGAGCTGCATGAGCGGGTGCTGCAGGTCAGGTCCAAGCTGAACAAGAGCATCCTGCAACTGGGCGAATTCGAGGAACCGGAGCCCGGCTCTCTGGAGAACCTGGAGCAGACCGGCCGCACCACCCAGGTCAGTACACGCCTGCAGTTTTACGACCTACCCGACC
>JBFGPT010000339.1:0-2368 GCA_041564575.1 Gammaproteobacteria bacterium
GATGGTGATGCCTGGTGACAACGTGAAGATGACGGTGAAGCTGATTGCGCCGATTGCGATGGAGGAGGGCCTGCGGTTTGCTATCCGTGAAGGTGGCCGTACCGTCGGGGCCGGTGTCGTCGCCAAGGTAATCGAGTAAGGAGCAGGGTAGCAGTCGGTCACTGACAAACAGCCACTGATGGCTAGCGCTGTTATTAGGCCAGTAGCTCAATTGGCAGAGCGGCGGTCTCCAAAACCGCAGGTTGGGGGTTCGATTCCCTCCTGGCCTGCCATACACAGCGATTTGTAAGTACCAGGCAGGTTCAGGAAGTTAAATGAATTCAAAAGTTGAAACGGTAAATGGTGTGCAGGACACAATAAAGCTGTTCGCCGCACTGCTGATCATTGTCGCGGCGGTAGTCGGTTTTTATGTATACGCAAACGAATCGATCCTGATTCGCGTGGTGGCGTTGCTGGCGGCAACCGGCGTCGCGATATTGATCGCGTTGCAGACGCAGAAAGGACGTGATTCATGGGACTACCTGCAGGATGCGCAGGTTGAAGTTCGTAAGGTCGTCTGGCCGACCCGGCAGGAAACCATACAGACCACCTTGCTGGTTATCCTGATGGTCATTATTGTCGCGATATTCCTGTGGTTGCTGGACATGTTCCTGGGCTGGTCGATCGGGTCCCTGATGGGACGAGGGGGCTGACCTATGTCACTCAGGTGGTATGTCGTGCATGCCTATTCCGGTTATGAGAACCAGGTAATGCGTTCACTGCAGGAGCGTATCAAGCGCAGCGGCATGGAAGATCAGTTTGGCGAGATCCTGGTACCCACGGAAGAAGTGGTGGAGATGCGCGATGGCAAGAAACGCAAGAGCGATCGCATGTTTTTCCCGGGTTACGTGCTTGTGCAGATGGAAATGAACGATGATACCTGGCATTTGGTCAAGGACGCGCCGCGTGTACTCGGGTTTATCGGCGGCACCAGCGACAGGCCGGCCCCGATCAGCGATCGTGAAGCCAACACCATACTGCAGCGCGTTGAAGACGGTGTAGACAAGCCCAAGCCGAAGGTTCTGTTCGAGCCTGGCGAGGTCGTCCGGGTCACGGACGGGCCGTTTACGGATTTCAACGGTGTAGTCGAGGAAGTGAACTACGAGAAAAGCAAGCTGCGTGTTTCCGTGCTCATATTCGGGCGGTCAACACCGGTGGAACTCGAGTTTGGCCAGGTGGCCAAGGAGTAGTTGAAAAGATTTTTTGTTTTGCAGGGCAGTTAACTGCAAAAATTTTTTAATCAACGGGGAGCCGGTCAGATACCGGCGCTTGTACCCACTGGAGGTTTGAAGTGGCTAAGAAAATAGACACTTATATCAAGTTACAGGTGCCTGCGGGCCAGGCAAATCCGAGTCCGCCGGTGGGTCCGGCGCTTGGACAGCATGGCATTAATATCATGGAGTTTTGCAAGGCATTCAATGCTCAGACCCAGGATATGGAGCAAGGTCTGCCGGTGCCGGTTATCATTACGGTATATTCCGACAAGAGTTTCACCTTTGTCAGCAAAACGACACCTGCCGCCCATCTCCTGAAAAAGGCCGCCGGGGTCAAGAGTGGCAGTGGTACACCCAACAGTAACAAGGTTGGCAAGGTCACCCGCGCCCAGCTTGAAGAAATCGCCAGGACCAAGGAACCGGACCTGACTGCTGCCGATCTGGATGCCGCGGTGCGCACCATCGCCGGCACCGCCCAGAGCATGGGCATTGAAACGGAGGGCGTCTAGATGGCAAGTCAAACCAAACGATTCAAGGCCATCAGGGAAAAGATAGAACATGGCAAGGTCTATCCGTTGCAGGAAGCGCTGCAGATTCTGAAAGAGTGTTCGTCCGTCAGGTTCGACGAGTCGGTTGAAGTCGCCATCAATCTCGGTATCGATGCCCGCAAGTCCGACCAGCAGGTGCGGGGATCAACGGTTCTGCCCAAGGGTACCGGTAAAACCGTACGTGTTGCAGTTTTCGCACAGGGCGAACTTGCGGACAGTGCGCGCGAGGCCGGTGCGGACGTGGTCGGATTCGAGGATCTCGCGGAAACCATGCAAAAGGGTGATATAGCATTCGACGTGGTTATTGCCACGCCCGACGCCATGGCGGTTGTCGGCAAGCTTGGCAAGGTACTCGGCCCCCGTGGGCTGATGCCGAATCCCAAGGTCGGTACTGTGACCAAGGATGTAAAACAGGCTGTTGTAAATGCCAAGGCGGGTCAGGTGCGTTACCGGACCGACAAGAACGGCATCATCCATTGCGCAATCGGCAAGGTATCGTTCGAGGTCGACGCCCTCAGGGAAAACCTGGACATGCTGCTGCACGACCTGGTCAAGGCCAAGCCCAGC
>JBFGPT010000340.1:0-2367 GCA_041564575.1 Gammaproteobacteria bacterium
GGTTACGTGAATCCCCTCGTTTAAAGACCGCTCAGCCTCGTCAAATTTACCGGTCAGCAGATAAAACTGACCCAGACGTAACCTGGCGCTTAGATGGGTTTTATCCTGTTCAAGGATCGTCTGGTACTGCCTTGCTGCGGCATGAAAGTCCTGGAGCTGTTCCAGAACCTGACCGAGTTGAAAGCGTATGGAGATATCCTCCGGGTCGATTTGCAGGGCTTTCTCATATGCTTCCTTCGCCTTGCCGACTTCGCCGTCCTGCATGTATTTTTCGGCATTGGTAATATAGCCGGCCTTCTCGTCGTCCACACCACTGCAGGAAGATAGCAAGACCGTAAAACATAGCAGGATGATCAGTCTGAAATTTTTCATAACGATTGTATTTTTCCGATGGCGTTGAAAATGAATTCGTACAGTATATTGCCGGTCGTCAAATCTTTATTGAACTAGCATATTCTCTTCTGGAGGCATTTCGATTGTTCCAGGAACCACTCATAGGTCAGTCGAATGCCCTGCTCCAGCGGCACAGCCGCCCGCCAGCCGAGCTTGTTTATCCTGGTCACATCCACCAGTTTTCTCGGGGTGCCGTCCGGCCTTGAAGTATCGAAATGTATTTTACCCTCAAAGCCGACGACTTTCTGTATCAACCCGGCCAGGTCCTGGATACTGATGTCCATGCCAACCCCGATATTGATGATTTGTTCATCACTGTAATTTTCCATCAGGAACAGGCAGGCGGATGCGCAATCATCCACGTGACAGAACTCCCTCAATGGCTTGCCGCTGCCCCATAGAATGACCTCCTTGTCACCACCCAGTTTGGCCTCATGAAACTTCCGTATCAGCGCAGGCAGTACGTGCGAGGTTTCAAGGTCAAAATTGTCACCCGGACCGTAGAGGTTGGTCGGCATGGCGGATATAAAATCACAGCCATGCTGTTTCCGGTAAGCCTGGCATAACTTGATGCCGGCAATCTTGGCTACCGCGTACCATTCGTTGGTGGGCTCCAGCGGCCCCGTCAGCAGGGCCTCTTCCTGCAAAGGTTGCGGCGCCAGTCTCGGGTAGATACAGGTACTGCCAAGGAACAGTAATTTACTGGTTTTTTCCTGATATGCGGCATGGATGACATTCGCCGCCATCATCAGGTTGTCATAGAGAAAATCTGCCGGGTAGGAATCGTTGGCCAGGATCCCGCCCACCTTGCCGGCCGCATGTATGACGTATTCCGGCTTTTCCCCGGCAAACCCGGCATTAACCGCGTCCTGGTTCCTGAGGTCAACTTCTGAACGCGTCCAGGCGATCAGGTTAGTGAATCCGCGCTCTTGCAGTGCCCTGAGAATGGCGGAACCCACCAGCCCGCGGTGCCCGGTTACCAGGATCCTCGAATCAGTGTTCATTATTGATGCTGACCGAGCTGAAACCCTCGCGCAGGCATAACTCGTCTCGCCGCGCGATTTCGAGGTCCGCTTTTACCATTTCACTGACCAGCTCGCTGAATGTCGTTTTTGGTTTCCAGCCAAGTTTTTCACGCGCCCTGGCGGCATCACCCTGCAAGGTATCCACCTCGGTGGGACGGTAATACTCCGGATCGACGGCGACGATGCGTTTCCCCGTACTGGTATCGATACCCCGTTCATTTTCGCCTGCACCCTGCCACTCGATGCTGATTTCAAGTTCCCCGGCCGCGGCTTCGACAAACTCACGCACCGAGTACTGCTGTCCCGTGGCGATGACAAAATCTTCTGGTGTATGCTGCTGTAGCATCAACCATTGCATCTCGACATAATCCCGGGCATGACCCCAGTCACGCTTCGCATTGAGGTTGCCGAGATACAGGCAGTCCTGCAAACCGGTCCTGATCCTGGCCAGTCCCCGGGTGATCTTGCGCGTGACAAAGGTCTCGCCGCGAATGGGTGATTCATGGTTGAACAGGATACCGTTACAGGCATAGATACCGTAGGCCTCGCGGTAATTTACCGTGATCCAGTAGGCGTAGAGCTTGGCCACGGCATAAGGCGACCTCGGATAGAACGGCGTGGTTTCCTTTTGCGGAAATTCCTGCACCTTGCCGTAGAGCTCTGAACTTGAGGCCTGGTAAAAACGTGTCTTGTCTTCCAGTCCCAGGATCTTGATGGCCTCAAGCAAGCGCAATGCGCCCAGGGCATCGACATTGGCCGTGTACTCCGGCGACTCGAAGGAGACCTGGACATGGCTCTGGGCGCCCAGGTTATAGATCTCGTCGGGCCGGGTTTTCTGGACGATGTGGATGAGGTTGGCCGGATCAGTCAGATCGCCGTAATGCAGGATGAAGTTCCGGCTTTCGTCATGCGGATCCTGGTAGAGGTGATCGATGCGCTCGGTATTGAA
>JBFGPT010000341.1:0-2363 GCA_041564575.1 Gammaproteobacteria bacterium
AGGCCAAATACGGGACAAGGTTGAAGACGAATATGCTCATCTTGAAAAATGCCATGCCCGCGTAATGAATGGCGTCGAACCGTTCGACTGACAGCTGCAGGAATTTTCCATGCAGGAGTGTTTACAAAAATACACAGCCTTGTATCAGGGGCTGGTCCTGGGTAATGCACCAACCGTCTCGGAACTGATTGAATACAATTCACGGCATGCGGCATGTGCGGAATAAGCGGATTTTATACTAACGGCGCTACTTCCGGTGATGTGAAAACGGGAGAGACTCTCAGGAGCATGGTGGCCACCATGAATCATCGCGGTCCGGATTCATCTGGATGCTGGATGGACGAAAATACCGGAGTCGCATTCGGACATAACAGACTTTCAATCATAGATCTCACGGAGCAGGGAAATCAGCCCATGATATCTGCCAACAGGCGTTTTGTTATTATCTATAACGGTGAAATCTACAATTTCAGGGAATTGAGGTCGGCCCTCGAGTCTGCCGGTTGTACATTCAGGGGCCATACGGACACAGAGGTCTTACTGGAAGGGTGTGCGCACTGGGGCATCGCGGCCACGGTCAAACGCCTTATCGGTATGTTTTCTTTTGCCCTTTGGGACCGCGAGGAGCGAATACTCTTTCTCGTGAGGGACCGGTTGGGGATAAAACCGCTTTACTGGGGCCGCTTCGGCGGCCTTTTTTTGTTTGGTTCTGAACTCAAGGCATTGCGGGCGCATCCGGGCTGGACTCCGGAGATCAACCGGGACGCCTTGTCCTCTTATTTAAGGCATAACTACATCCCGGCACCGGCAACCATTTACAGGAACATATTCAAATTACCACCAGGAAGCATTTTGACGGTAAGGGCAGGGAAAGACCCGCAGATAGACGCCTACTGGGACCTGGCCGGCGTGATAGATGCACACGACGATGCGGACCCGGATGTCAGCGATGCCGATGCCATCCAGTCACTGGATACCCTGCTCAGGGATGCCGTGAGCCGCAGGATGATCGCGGATGTGCCTCTCGGTGCATTTTTATCCGGTGGTATCGATTCGTCCACCGTAGTGGCCTTGATGCAGGCGCAGTCCTCACGGCCGGTGCATACCTATTCGATCGGATTTCATGAATCCGGCTTTAACGAGGCTCATCATGCAGCTGAAATTGCGAAACACCTGGGCACCGAACATACCGAACTGTATGTTACCCCCCGGGAGGCGATGGACGTGATCCCGGAATTGCCAGGTATATATGATGAACCCTTCGCCGATTCCTCGCAGATCCCGACATACCTCGTTTCTTTGCTGACCAGGAAATATGTCACTGTCGCCCTGTCCGGTGACGGCGGGGATGAATGTTTTGCCGGCTACACACGGTATTTTCTGGCGAAAAAACTGGGCAAATTGAACACGATTTTGCCCGGGGCAGCGAGGAAAATTCTGGCCGGGATGATACATTCTATCAGCCCCGTCAGCCTGGATTCCGTCGCAGCGCTGCTGCCATACTCCGTTCGGCCCACGCAGTTCGGTCACCG
Organism: Gammaproteobacteria bacterium; assembly: GCA_041564575.1. Lineage (GTDB taxonomy): Bacteria > Pseudomonadota > Gammaproteobacteria > Eutrophobiales > Eutrophobiaceae > UBA4486. The sequence goes on from JBFGPT010000341.1 coordinate 1,533, forward strand.
CTTGCACAAGTTTTCAAATATTTTGACAGCCGAAGGGGATGAATTTTACCGGCGTCTGGTCAGTCATTGGGAATCCCCTGATTCCGTTGTCATCGATGGCCATGAAAAGAGAAGCATTGCCTGGGATCCTGAAATCCGGCAACTGCTGCCCGAGTTCGTTGATCGAATGCGATACTACGATTTCAAGACTTATTTGCCGGACGATATCCTGACCAAAGTTGATCGGGCGAGTATGGCCGTATCTCTGGAGGCAAGAGTGCCCTTGCTGGATCATCGAGTGGTCGAGTATTCATGGCGCTTGCCCATGCATATGAAAATCAGGCACGGTCAGGGTAAATGGTTGCTCAGGCAGGTCTTGTATCAATATGTGCCCAGGCAACTGGTTGAAAGACCCAAGATGGGTTTTGGTGTGCCGATCGATAACTGGTTGCGCGGGCCGCTCAGGGACTGGGCGGAGCAGCTACTGGATGAGAACCGCATTAAACAGGAAGGTTTTTTCAATCCCGCTCCCATCAGGGAAAAGTGGCAACAGCACCTGTCCGGTAAACACAACTGGCAATATCTGCTCTGGGACATCCTGATGTTCCAGGCCTGGCTGGAAAAGTGGGCCTGAAAGTTGACGGCGTTCTATAAAGCACCATGAGATTTTCATTCGGCAAGAACTGGCGGAATTACTCACGGACGATCAGCGACAACGACATCGGCACGTCGACCGGTCATATCCAGAATTTGCTTCAGTTGGACAGTCTGGAGGGTATGACTTTTCTGGACGTCGGCTCTGGCAGTGGCTTGTCTTCGCTGGCGGCGAATTCCCTGGGCGCGGATGTGACA